>JAZUIH010000043.1:0-51665 GCA_045642145.1 Oscillospiraceae bacterium
CCGTATGTGTCCTTATAGTCTTTTCCGGTCCATTCGTTATGAGTGAATTTTACTCTGTCCGTATCTGCCCGCCAGCACGGGCTGAGACCTTCGGATGAAGTTCCCGCTGCGTTTGTGCGTATTTCAGGCACAGAGTATGCTGTCAGGGTGAGCGCAAGCAGAGCTGCGACATGCTTTTTAAGTTTTTTCATTTTAATCAATCCTTTTTTCAAATACACTTTACACATTTCCGTACAAGTTGTTCTGAATATAATACAACTTTGTACAATTCATACTATGTCTCTTAAATTATATTTCAAAAACTGTACAATGTCAATACTTGCAGGGCGTGAAAAAAGGAACCGTTAAGGTTCCTCCTGAAAACATATACTGCATGAACCGGACTGAAGGGTTCTGAAAAAAGAAAAAGCTCTGAAACTTTCGTTTCAGAGCTTTGGTGACCCGTACGAGAATTGAACTCATGATTCCGCCGTGAAAGGGCAGCGTCTTAACCTCTTGACCAACGGGCCATTTTGATAGCGGCAGTGGGATTCGAACCTACGACCAATCGGGTATGAACCGAGTACTCTAGCCAGCTGAGCTATGCCGCCATACCGTGTGTCGTTTTGTGTTTCCCACAAGCGACTATTTTATTATACATCCCCGGAGCAGAATTGTCAATGCTTTTTCTGAAAAAAATTCTGAAAATCTGATGTTTGTGAATTTTAAACATAAACATCGCTGTGGTCAAAGAATAAAATATGAAAACAATACACATTCAGGCGCGCAGTCAGCTGACCGTGCGCCTGAATTCAGCAGGAACCGGCGGATGACTGCCGGTAAAACGTCCTGATTACTTTGTGCGTTTATGATAGCTTACGAAGTCAAAGCGTATCTGCTCGGTAATAAACTCGAGCATGTCCGTCATTGCAGTCATAAGGCCTTCGATAGTATCAGTGTCAATATCCAGAGGAATATCGGCCGGATACCTTGTTTCAATGTAGAAACGGTTAAGTGATGCGCTCTGGCTTATCCACTGGCTGAAGTGCTCGTCGCACATTGCAGCCTGCTTGCAGAGCCAGGTCAGGTTGTGACCGTCGTAAAGTCTGTGCTTCTTGAACAGAAGATAGCCCTTGAGAGCCTTTTCTATACACTGCTGGCAGTGAAATGCCGCTGAATTGTAGCAGCGTGCATCCTTTATAAGATTTTTTGCAGCCAGAAAGTCAAGATTGGCATGAAAAAGCCAGTCAAAATATCTTCTGCTGTCGCTGTCTCTATAACTTCTCCCCATATATGTATACTCCTGTAGTGTGGGTTTTCCATGCAAATGTTCCTGTTTCGTTACTGAACTTTTCCCATTCGGCACGTTTGTAAAGAACGATGTCGTAAGGAATATCACAGTCAATTTCCATGTAGAGACGGCATTCAAGCTCTGATGTGTCACAGCTGTCATCAACAACTATAAGCAGCTTGAATCCGGCAAGCTCCCCGTCAAAATTTAATTTACGGCTTACAAGAATAATGTACAGAGGACTGCATATAGCCTTTATCTCCTCTGCGGTTTTTTTAATTAATTCATTTTCACTCATATCATAAGCTTCCTTTCGGAAATACAGTTTTAAGCAGCATACTGCACGTGTATTTTTGTTTACTGAATGCTGTTTACTATTGTTTCGCCGTTTATCATAACAAGGGAAGGTGAACTCATCACATCAAGAGGATCAGATCTGTAGAGCTGTATATCAGCGTCCTTTCCCTTTTCAATGCTTCCGACTCTGTATGAAATACCTGCAATCTCCGCGGCATTTACAGTAACCGCACGCAGTGCCTCACTGTAGTCAAGACCGCCCTTTACGGCCAGGGCTGCATTCAGAGGAAGATACTGAACCGGTACTACAGGATGGTCAGTGCAGACTGCAACCTTTACACCGTTTCTGTGAAGTATGCCTGCTGTACTGATACTGAGATTCATAAGCTCAGGCTTTGAACGGTCACCTATTACAGGTCCGACTATGGCACAGGCGTTGTCCTCGGCAAGGAGGTCCGCTATAAGATGTCCCTCGGTTGCATGTACAAGAACAGGATCAAGACCGTATTTTTTTGATATTCTGACAGCGGTCATGATATCGTCGGCCCTGTGACAGTGGAAGTGAGCCTTCAGCTCTCCCTTCAGAAGCGGGATGGTTGCATCAAGCTTTGCGTCAAACTCAGGCATGTCATTGTTTTCACTGTCGTTTTCATAATCGGTTATGTCGTCAAGATACTTCCGGGACTTTGTAAGGTGTTCCCTTATAAGTCCTGCGGTGGCCATTCGCGTAACCGGAGTTTCGTCCCTGTCGTTATAGGCGGTTTTGGGATTTTCACCGAGTGCAAACTTGATGCCTGCCTCCCGTATAATCATGTTTTCGATACGGCGTCCGTTTGTTTTGAGAGCGCAGATAAGTCCGCCTATGGCGTTTGCGCTTCCCGGAGAACACAGCACGCTTGTAACGCCTGCTTTTCTCGCCTCTTCAAAACAGTAGTCAAACGGATTTATACCGTCACTTGCCATGATGTGCGGGGTTACAGGGTCAGTTTCCTCATTGCAGTCATCTGCTTCAAATCCGAGACCGTTCCCCACTATGCCAAGGTGCGTGTGAGCATCTATAAAACCCGGGATGAGCATCATTCCGCGGGCATCAATATCTGATTCATCAGTGCTGACTGAGCCGCTTCCGATATCAGTTATTTTACCGTCTGATATGGAAATCCATCCGTTTTCTATAACGGAGTTCTCACTGTCCATGGTGTGGATTTCTGCGTTGTATATTTTCAGTGAAATCACCTTATTTCTTTATGCCGGCTGTTTTTACAGTTTTCATTATATCTTCACAGATGAGGACAGGTGTCTTGTCCGCATCGATGGTAACTGTTGAGTTTCTGAGATAGATGTCGTGTCTTTTGCTGAAAATCTCATGCAGCTGTTCCTTTGTGTTGTTTGCCACAAGAGGACGGTGACTGTCATCCTTGATTCTGTCGTAGCACACCTCAAAAGGTATATCGAGGAAAAATACAGTTCCGTTTTCCCTTGCAGTTCGTGCGCTGTTGTCGTTGATGATTGTTCCGCCGCCGCATGCAACAACTGAATTTTCAGCAGACAGTTCCTTTACTGCCTGAGCTTCCCTTTCCCTGAAATAGGCTTCGCCCTTCTGTGAAAAAATTTCAGGGATAGACATCTGTTCCTTTTCTTCTATATAGTCATCGAGATCGGTAAATTTCATTCCCATCTTCTGTGCAAGAAGCTGTCCGGTTGTTGATTTGCCGCATCCCATGAATCCGCAGAGATATATTGTCATTTGAAGTCACCTGCTATTATTTCATTTGTCTTATCGATTATAGTCTGAACCTGTTCAGGTGTGTATGATGAACCGTTCCAGATCTCGTGTGCCTTTACTGCCTGGTAAACGAGCATTGCAGTTCCGTTTACAGCCGGCTTTCCGAATGATTCGGCAATCTGGAGAATCTTTGTCTTTACAGGGTTGTATACTGCATCGAAAACGCCTCCGCATCTGCCGACGAGTTCAACTGAAACAGGACATGCGTCAACCTTAGGATACATTCCGACAGGTGATGCGTTGATGATAAGGTCAAATGAGCCTGTTACTGCATCGATAGGTTTTACGTGAACCCTGCTGTCCGGTCTGAGGAAGAGAATCTCGTCTGTGAGTGCAGCAGCTGCTGATGCTGCTTCAGGGATGATTCCTATTGTAAGTTCCGCACCGTGAAGAGCAGCCTCGATTGCCATCATTCTGCCTACACCGCCGCAGCCGACAAGAAGAACGTTTCCTGAGAGGGCAAGTGACTTTGCCTTTACTGAGAGAAGAAAACCGTCGCAGTCAGTGTTGTAGCCCACTGCCTTTCCGTTTGTGTTGAAAACGCAGTTTACGGAGTTGTATCGCTTTGCTGACTCGTCAAGTTCATCAACAAAAGGAATGATGTCTCTCTTGTATGGAATAGTGATGTTGTAGCCGTTAAGCTGTCTGAGCTCAGCCATTCTCTTTTCAAAGTCTTCAGGTGCGATGTCTGTACAGTCGTATGAAGCCTCTATACCGCTTATTTTAAAAAGCTCATCGTGGATGAACGGTGACATTGAGTGTCCGAGAGGGTGACCGATTAATGTGTACTTCTGCATTATAGTTCTTTCCTTTCATTATAAAGCAGCATTTTCAAGTGCTTCCGCACTGTCGATATTAAATGCTGTTACGTCTGTGAGAGTTTTCTTTACGAGTCCTGTAAGAGTTTTGCCCGGACCGAGTTCGATATATGTGTCAAATCCTGCTTCCTTTACTGCAGCAAGCTCATCTGTGAATTTTACAGGTGAAACAACGTGCTCGGCAAGGAGTGAAGGCATGTCTGAAAAATCAGTGAGTTCTCTGCCGAGGAGGTTTGAGTAGAATTTTACTGAAGGAGCTGAGAACTTAATGTCCTTTATCTTTTCACGGAATTCGTCTGCAGCTGGCTGCATTACTGCTGAGTGGAATGCAGACTCAGTATTGAGAGGTGCCACTCTTGCCTTTAGCTCTGCAAACTTTTCGCATGCTGCATTTACAGCAGATGATTCGCCTGCGATAACTGTCTGTGCAGGTGAGTTGTAGTTTACAGGAACAACATATCCGTCAACTGATTCACATACCTCGCGTACCTGGTCAGCTGTGAGCTTGAGGATGGCTGCCATTTTTCCGTCTGTAGCTGAAGCCACTCTGTCAAAAGCCTCTGCACGTGCCTTTATAACTCTGAATCCGTCTTCGACGGTAAGCATGCCTGAAGCAACCATGGCAGCGTATTCGCCGAGTGAGTGACCTGCAACGGCTTCAAACTTAAGGCCCTTTTCCTTTGCAGCTTCAAAGCAGATAAGCTCCATTGCCATTATGGCAGGCTGTGCATAGAGTGTTCTTGAGAGCTCAGTGAAGTTTTCGTCAAAGCATACCTCAGTGAGGTCGTATCCGAGAATTTCAGAGCCCTTGCTGAAAATTTCAGCTGCTGCAGGATACTTTTCATAGATATCCTTTCCCATACCTGCATACTGTGCTCCCTGGCCTGCAAATAAAATTATGTTCATAAAAGTAAATCCTTTCTGTTGGTTAATTTGCACTATTTGTCCTGAACATTGCAAGGACATTTCTGTCATTTCTTTAAAATTTAATTTATAAGATGCTATTAAGCACCTGTTTGGTTGCAAATATTCGAAAAATAGTATAAAATAGAATTTAAATAGCGTCTTTTAAGGGCGAGGTATGCCCTGATGAATTGCTATTGATAATCACATCTATAATCATAACACAAAATGATAAATAAAACAATCTAATACGGGAGGAAATTTTATTGCGAGGTATAAAATTTTTAGGTATCGCTTCGTATGTTCCTGAAACAGTTATATCCAACGATGATTTTACATCATTTATCGAGACAAATGATGAGTGGATAACTACACGTACAGGAATCAGTACAAGACACTATGCAATGAATATGCCCACATGGGAAATGGGCAGCAAGGCAGCGGAAAAAGCAATAGAAAAGTCCGGAGTATCAAAGGATGAAATAGACCTTATTATATGTACAACAGTAACGCCAGACACACTTATTCCTTCAACAGCGTGCTATATACAGAACGCGCTGAGTATGAACGGATGCATGGCATTTGATATCAACTGTGCATGTTCAGGCTTTGTATACGCTGTTGACATGGCCCAGAAGTATCTTGCTTCCGGCTCAGTAAGAAATGTTCTCGTTGTAAGTGCAGAGGAACTTTCAAAGGTTACTGACTATACTGACAGATCCTCATGCATTCTCTTTGGTGACGGTGCCTCCGCAGTTGTAATCGGACCGTCAGACGGAGAGTTCAGCAGTTTCCTCGGTGCCGACGGAAGCGGTGCAGGATATCTCAGGGCTACAAGTATTCACCCGGTTCCGAATCCTTTCTTTAAACTCAGAGGAATTGAACCGGATACTGATCCTTCTGATACAGGTTATCTCTATCAGGACGGAAAGGAAGTCTACAAGTTTGCCGTTTCAATGATGCCTTACGCAGTTGAACAGGTACTTGAAAAGGCAGGCATCGGCGTGGACAGTGTTTCAAAAATAATTCCGCATCAGGCCAATATAAGAATTATCCAGACAGCCGCATCAAAGCTTGGAGTTGATATGGACAGATTCTATGTCAATATCGACAGGTACGGCAATACATCAAGTGCAAGTATCCCGATAGCCCTTACAGAGGCTGTTGAAAACGGTGCTGTAAAGAGAGGCGACAGAATAGTTCTTGTAGGCTTCGGCGCAGGACTTACATACGGTTCAGTCTGCTTTGAGTACTGATCCGGTATATACGGCAGCGCGGTGACGGAACCGTGCGTGGAAAAATAAAAATAACGGAGGATTAAATAACATGGCACGTACAGCTATTATTACAGGCGCAGCTCAGGGTATCGGAGCTGCTATCGCAAGAAGACTTGCTAAGGATGGTATAAATATCGCTATAAACTGTATCAATCAGGAACAGGTTGACACACAGGGCGTTCAGCTCGCAGAGGAGCTCCGCGGATACGGTGTTGAAGCAGAATGCTATATTGCAGACGTTTCAGACTATGACCAGTGCGGAAAGATGGTTGATGCTGTAAAGGAACGTTTCGGAACAATTGACTGTCTCGTAAACAATGCCGGCATTACAAAGGACGGACTTCTCGTAAGAATGTCAGAGGAAGCCTATGACAGCGTAATCGCAGTAAACCAGAAGAGTGTTTACAACATGATGAAGCACGTAAGTGCCGTTATGATCAAGCAGAGAAGCGGTAAGGTTGTAAGCCTTTCATCAGTTGCAGGCGTACACGGAAATCCCGGTCAGTTCAACTACTCAGCTTCAAAGGCTGCCATCATCGGTATGACAATGTCAGCTGCCAAGGAACTCGGCTCAAGAGGAATCAACGTAAACGCTGTTGCTCCTGGTTTCATCGAAACACCAATGACAGCAAAGCTTACTGAAGAGCAGAAGAACAACATTCTCAGTGCTGTTGCAATGAGAAGATACGGTCAGGCTGAAGAAGTTGCAAGCGTAGTTTCATTCCTTCTCTCAGATGACGCTTCATATGTTACAGGACAGGTAATTGAAATTTCCGGCGGACTTTCAATGTAATTATAGTGAACGCAAAAAAGATTTTTACTGTAAAACTTTTTTTATTGAATAGATTATACACGTAAGGAGTTGTAGATTTGAGACGAGTAGTTATAACCGGAATGGGTACAGTAAACTCTCTTGGAAAGAACAAGGATGAGTTCTGGGAAAACATTAAGGCAGGAAAGCTTGGCTTTTCATATGTTGACAAGTTTGATACAGAAGGTTTTGATGTTAAGATAGTAAGTCAGGTAAAGGACTTTGAGCCTGATGAATGTATAGACAAGAAGGAGCAGCGCCGTACAGACAGATTCACACAGTTTGCCGTTACAGCTGCTATGGAAGCTCTCAGAGACTGCGGTTCAGATCTTAAGGATCTTGATCCTTACAGAGTCGGTGTAATTGTCGGCTGCGGTATCGGCGGACTTGAGCTCACAACACAGGAACACGAAAAGTACCTTGAAAAGGGTCCGGGAAAGATTTCTGTTTTCTATGTTCCGATGATGATCGGCAATATGGCTGCAGGTACAATCTCCATGAAGACAGGCTTCAAGGGTGATAACTTCGCTACAGTAACTGCATGTGCATCATCAACACATGCTATCGGCGAGGCATTCAGAAAAATCAAGGACGGCTACATGGATGCTGCAGTCTGCGGCGGTACAGAAAGCTGTATTACAAAGTTTGCTCTCGGCGGCTTCAATAACATGAAGGCTCTCACAAGATCAGCTGATCTTGAAAGATGTTCAATTCCTTTTGACAAGGAGAGAAACGGCTTCGTACTCGGAGAAGGAAGCGGTATGCTGATTCTTGAGGAATATGAGCATGCAGTTGCAAGAGGCGCAAAGATTTACGCAGAAATAGCCGGCTACGGTGCAACAGGCGACGCATATCACATGACTTCACCTTCACCGGAAGGCGATGCGGCAGCACGCGCAATTGTAAATGCATACACAGAAGCAGGTCTTAAGCCTGAGGATGTTGACTACGTAAATGCACACGGTACATCAACAGGTCTTAATGACAAGTATGAAACAACAGCTATAAAGAAGGCTTTCGGCGAACACGCTTCAAAGCTTAAAATAAATTCAACAAAATCAATGATAGGTCATCTTCTCGGCGCAGCCGGAGCAGTTGAAGCAGTTGTTACAGCGCTCCAGATCAGCAGCGGACTTGTACATCAGACAGCAGGATACAGGGTTCCGGATGAGGAATGTGATCTTTATTACTGCACAGACGGAAACATCGAGATGGACATCAGAGCAGCCGTTTCAAATTCTCTTGGTTTCGGCGGCCACAACGCAACTCTCTGTTTCAAGGCAGTAAAGTAGGAGGAAATTATGTCTGATAAAATCTGTAATCTTACATTTGCTGAGATAAAGGAACTTGCAGAACTCGTTTCTGACAGAAAACTCGGTAAAATAGAAATAAAAATGGAAGGCTGTTCAGTTACAATCGAGGACAGAAAGCGTCCTCAGGCACCTGCAGTACAGCCTGTTCCGGTACCTCTTCCGGCAGTAATGCCAGGCGCTCCTGCATTACCTGCAGCTCCGGCTGCACCTGCGGTTTCTTCAGCTGCTCCTTCTGCGGCTGAAACAAAGCCTGCAGAGAAAACAGAGGAAGCTGTAACAGGAAACGTTGTAAAGGCTCCTATCGTGGGTACATTCTATGCTTCACCTTCACCGGAAAAGCCTGCATTTGTTAAGGTCGGTGACCACGTAAGCAAGGGTGATGTTCTTTTCATTGTTGAATCAATGAAGCTCATGAACGAAATCCAGAGCGAGTATGACGGTACAGTTCAGCAGATTCTTGTTGACAACGCATCTGCTGTTGAGTACGATCAGCCTGTAATGATAATAAAGTAAAAAGGATGAATTAAGATGGCAGTACTTATGAATCAGGAACAGATCAAGGAAATTATTCCTCACAGAGATCCGTTTCTTCTCATTGATGAAATTGTCGAAATGGAAATCGGCAAAAAGATAGTAGCAAAGAAATACATTAAGGCAGAGGATTTCTGGTTTAAGGGACATTTTCCTGAAAAGCCGGTTGTTCCGGGCGTTCTTCTCATAGAGATGCTTGCACAGGCAGGTGCTGTTTCCATGCTTTCAATGGAAGAGCACAAGGGCAAGATAGGCTTCCTCGGCGGCGTTGACAAGGCAAAGTTCAGAAGAATGGTAGTACCTGGTGACGTTGTAACACTTGAAGTTGAAATTATCAAGGTTAAGGGTCCTGTAGGCGTAGGAAAGGCCGTAGCACACGTTGACGGCGAAAAGGCAGTAACAGCCGAAATCTCTTTTGTATTAAAATAATAAATGGGGAACAGAATAATGTTCAGAAAAGTATTAATAGCTAACCGCGGTGAAATAGCTGTAAGAATTATCAGAGCATGCCGTGAGCTTGGTATACGCACAGTTGCTGTTTATTCAACTGCAGACAGAAGCTCACTTCACGCACAGATTGCCGATGAGGCAGTATGTATCGGACCGGCAGATTCATCGAAGAGTTACCTCAGTATTGAGGCTATCATTTCAGCATGTAAAATAACAGGTGCGGATGCAGTTCATCCGGGCTTTGGTTTTCTCTCTGAAAACTCAAAGTTTGCAAGAATCTGCGAGAAGTGCGGTATAACATTTATCGGACCTTCACCTGAATCCATCGATATGCTGGGTGACAAGGCGAACGCAAAGAAGACTATGGAAGAAGCAGGTGTCCCTGTTATTCCTGGTTCAAAGGGCGAAATAAAAACACCTGAGGAAGCAAGAGAGCTTGCTGAAAAGATCGGATATCCGGTTCTCATTAAGGCCGCTGCAGGCGGCGGCGGACGCGGAATCAGGATTGTAAACAGTTCTGATGAGCTTGAGGCGCAGATTACAGCAGCTAAACAGGAATCCCTCAGCTTCTTCAGTGATGACGCAGTTTATCTTGAGAAGTTTATTGAACGTCCGCGTCACGTGGAAATCCAGATAGCTGCTGACAAGTCAGGCAATGTAATTCATCTCGGTGAACGTGACTGTTCACTTCAGAGAAGACATCAGAAGGTTCTCGAGGAGAGCCCGAGCCCTGTTATGACTGATGAACTCCGTGCAAGGATGGGTGCGGCAGCAGTTACAGCTGCAAAGGTAAGCAACTATTACAACGTAGGTACTATCGAATTTCTTGTTGACAAGAATAATGACTTCTACTTCATGGAGATGAACACAAGAATTCAGGTTGAGCATCCGGTAACAGAGTTCGTAACAGGTGTTGACCTTGTAAAGACACAGATAAGAATAGCAAACGGTGAAGACCTTGGAATAACACAGGATGACGTAAAACTCAGAGGTCACGCTATAGAATGCCGTATAAACGCTGAATGTCCTGAAAAGAACTTCAGACCGTGTCCGGGTACTATAACTGCTCTCTATACACCGGGCGGCCCAGGCGTAAGAGTGGACAGCGCTGTATATCAGGGCTATACAATTACTCCTTACTATGATTCAATGATTTCAAAGCTTATCGTTTACGGAAACACACGTGATGAAGCTATAAGAAAGATGTCATGGGCACTTTCAGAATTCATAGTAGGCGGCATAGACACCAATATAGAGTTCCAGCTTGAGCTCATCAGAGATGAGACATTCGGCAAAGGAACCTACGATGTCGGCTTTATAGATACATTTCTTGAAAAGAAATGATAAACGGCTTTTGGGAGGAGTCATAAAAGATGCTTGAAGATATCTTTAAAGTTGTAAAGACAAGATTTAACGGCAAGGAAGCTGAACAGGATGTGGTATCGGATACAACAATTCCTGAAAACATAATGTTCAAATGTCCTCGCTGCAGAACAACTTTGTTTGAAGATGATTATATCCGAAACAACAAGGTATGTGCATCGTGTAACTATCACGGAAGACTTTCAGCAAGAGAAAGAATAAAAATAACTGCAGACAAGGGTTCATTTACCGAGTTTGACAGTGATATGATCAGCAGAAACCCTATTGAGTTTCCGGGCTATGACAAGAAGCAGGAGGCTCTCCGTTCACAGACAGGGCTTAATGACGCTGTTGTGACAGGTGAATGCCGTATCAGAAATATAAGAGTTGTAATTGCTGTTATGGACGCGTCATTCATGATGGCTTCAATGGGAAGCGTTGTGGGTGAAAAGATAACACGTGCCATAGAGTATGCAACAGAAAACAAACTTCCGTTCATAGCATTTACTGCATCAGGCGGTGCCAGAATGCAGGAAGGTATGGTTTCACTTATGCAGATGGCCAAGACTTCAGGTGCTGTTGCAAGACACAACGAAGCAGGCCAGCTTTACATAACGGTTCTTACAGATCCTACAACAGGCGGCGTAACAGCTTCATTTGCCTCACTCGGTGACATTATAATCGCTGAGCCTAAGGTGCTTGTCGGATTTGCGGGAAGACGTGTTATTGAAGGTACAATTAAGCAGAGACTGCCTGATGATTTTCAGCTTGCAGAATTTCAGCTTGAAAAGGGATTTGTAGATATGATTGCTGAGAGAAAGAAAATGAGAAGCGTGCTTTCCCATATTATGATACTCAACAACTACCGTCCTGAAGAGATATAAACTGCGGAGGTCTGAAAAATAATGAATGACTGTGAAAATACACTTACACCGTGGGAGCGACTCCAGCTTATAAGACATAAGGAGCGTCCTACTATAAATGACTATATTCCTCATATATTTGATGAGTTCTATGAGCTTCACGGTGACCGTTACTACGGCGATGATGCTGCAGTACTTGCAGGTCTTGCGATGCTTGAGGGAAGACCTGTAACAGTTATTTCCCACGTAAAGGGCAGAAATCTCAATGAAAATAAAAAGTCAAACTTTGCTATGCCTCATCCGGAAGGATACAGAAAGGCTCTGAGACTTGCAAAGCAGGCTGAGAAGTTTAAGAGACCTGTAATCTGCTTTATAGATACACCTGGCGCATTCTGCGGCATAGAGGCTGAAGAAAGAGGTCAGGGCGAAGCGATAGCAAAATGTATATGTGATTTTATGAAGCTTGAGACACCTGTTGTTTCAGTGGTTCTCGGAGAAGGCGGAAGCGGCGGAGCGCTTGCATTCGGCGTATGCGATGAACTTGCAATGCTTTCCAATTCACTTTATTCAGTAATTTCACCGAGAGGCTTTGCGAGCATTCTCTGGAAGGATGCCTCAAGGGAAAAGGATGCCTGCAATATGATGAAGATAACTGCAGAGGATATGGTTCGTCTTGGTATCGCAGAGCATATAATAGAAGAGCCTGTCGGAGGCGCACATGTTGATTTGTGCAAAACTGCTGAAAATATCAAAGAATATTTGTTAAGCGCAGTGGCAGAAAAATCTCAAAAAAGTATTGACGTTTTACTGAATGAACGATATACTAAATTTAGAAAAATCGGCGAGTTTGAAATCCGTCAGAAGGAAGAAGCACTCGGCCATAACTAATGTTTATTATGGTGAATTACGCCATTATAATAAAATACAATTTAAAACACGGAGGAAATAATAATGGTTTTTGACAAACTTAAGGACATTATTGCTGACCAGTTAGATGCAGATGCAGAAGAAATCAAGATGGAGTCTTCAATCACAGAAGACCTTCACGCAGACTCACTCGACGTTGTTGATCTTATCATGACAATCGAAAGCGAATTCGATATTGAATTCCCTGACAGCGACGTTGAAGCTATCAAGACTGTTGGCGATATCGTAAATTATATCGAAGCTAATGCTTCAGCTGAATAATTAAAAAATATTCACCCGACGGCATTGCATTCGTCGGGTGATATTGATTTCTGTTAAATATGAAAGGATGCATATGAAGAAATTTGAAGAAAAAGCATTGATACTCAGTACTTTCACTTCAGTGCTTCTGTCATTTGCAGTTGTAATCGGTGCTGTTGCCTTTATAACACTCAGAACAAAGCAGAACCGTGAATACAACGACAAGTGGAAGGATTATGATGAGTGCGGTGTATAAGATAAAAAACAGGGCACATACTTATTAACAAGTATGTGCCTCTTTTTTTATCTTCCGCGCTTTGTATTTCTGCGCTTTCCGTCCATGTTTTTCTTGAGATCGCTCATTTTTTCATCGCTGCTTGCCTTGAACTTTGAGAGCATGTCCTCAAAGGAGCTTTCAGTAGTCTGTGGCTTTGCCGGCTGTCTGTTTGAAGGAACAAATCCGCCGTCCTGCGGTGGAGGTGTACTGCCGCCTCTGCTGAAGCTTCGCTGGCCGTTATCTCTGTTTCTGTTATCAAAACTTTTCTGTCCGCCGTTTCTGTCAGGACGCTGTCCCTGCGGTCTTGGTCTCGGAGCAGGATTGTCGGAAGCCTTCTTGATTGAGAGGCTTGTCTTGCCTGTTTCGTCTATGCTGAGAACCTTTACCTTTACTTCCTGGCCTTCTGTCAGGTGATCTCTGATTTCGTTTACGTATGTGTTTGAAACCTCAGAGATATGAACCATACCTACATGAACCTTTTCGTCAGTTGTGATTTCGACAAAAGCACCGTATGCTGCTATATTGCGAACCTTTCCGTCATAAATTTTTCCTGTTTCGAGAGACATAAAAAATAAGTATCCTCCTGATTAAACTTAGTTTCTTGAAGTATCATAAAATCTGATTTCGTTTGGATAAGCGTAGTTCATGTTTTCTATTGCCAGCTTTTCCTTGTAGCTGTTTATATCATCTGCGTCTAACAGACGTTCATATTCTTCATTCAGGCTTTTGATTTCTTCTGTTTTTACCTGAAGCTGATGAAGCTCTTCGCGTTTTTCTGCAAGTGAAGCCTGTGTAGCTATTATTGACACAAAGCATGCGATAACTGAGATTATGATAATTGCCGTAGTGCATACTCTTAGAGGACTTTTTTCAGTACTTTTTTTACTCAATCAGTATCACTGTCCTTTATGATAATCTGTGTATTCACAGTGAACATCTGAACAGTACTGAACTGTCCGGTTCACTGAAACGAATCATGCAAACGACAGATTTATTTTGTCGTTGACTATAATTATACTACAAAAAGCACGTTCATTCAAGGGGTTTGAAAGATTTTTTATTATTTCATGTAGCCTGACATTATACATACTCCGGCTGCGCCGCATCTGTATATTTCATTTTCATTATCCGGTGTGATACCGCCTATGGCGTAAACCGGGATTTCAACATCTGAAACAATCTTTGTTAAAAACTCAGTCCCGCGCGGCGGAACACCTTTTTTACAGTCAGTGGCAAATATATGACCGGCAATCAGATAGTCAGCACCTTTTTTCCATGCGGCGTGTGCCTCCTCCGCGGAGTGAACTGATACGCCTGTCCGGCAGAACTTTTCCGGGAGATTCATGAAGTCAGTATATGAAAGCTGAAGGGCATCACATTCAAGTGCTCTTGCTGTATCTGTAAAGGTGTTTACGCAGAACGCAGTGCCGGACTCTGCGCAGATACTTTTAACCTTTTCAGCGATACTTCTGTATTCAGCTTCACTCAGATCCTTTTCCCTGAGTATAACCATATCTGCCGTAAGGCAGGCCCTTCTGACTGTTTCAATGAAGTCACCGCTGCAGAGCTTCCGGTTTGTTACACATATTCTCATGACTATACCCTTACGTAGTCGGTGAATACCGGCTGGCAGCCCATGTCTTTAATGGCCTGTCTTACCTCTTCAACATTTCTCGGGTCGGATATGATGAACTGTGCATCGCCCTTTTCGTCCTCCCCTTCATGTCCGCCTATGCCTGTGCTTACACCTGCGGAGATTTTTGTGGCAGCAAGACCGATAACGTTGTCTCTGAAACCTGCTCGTTCCCTTGTGGAGATGGTCATGCTGGCAAACGGCATGAAGATGCGGTATGCACACATAACCTGAAGAAGCTGTCTTTCGTGTACATCCTTCGGATTTATTTCATCGTGGTTGATTGTCGGACGGAGTCTCGGGCATGAAAAGGCTATCTCGGCATGAGGATACTTTCTCTGAATAAGATATGCGTGCATTCCTGTTGCAAAGGCATCCTTTCTGAAATCAGACAGACCGAGAAGTGCTGCGAAGCCGACACCTCTCATGCCGCCCATGAGAGCACGTTCCTGTGCGTTGAATCTGTACGGAAAAACTCTTTTGTGTCCTGCAAGGTGCAGGGTTTCATATTTGTCGCTGTCGTATGTTTCCTGAAAAACCGTAACGTAGTCAGCGCCGCATTCCTGAAGATATCTGTACTCGTCAGAATTTACCGGATATATTTCGAGCCCGATAACCTTAAAGTATTTTGAAGCGATTCTGCAGGCTTCTCCGATGTATGTTACATCTGACATTTTGCGGCTTTCGCCGGTAAGGATGAGTATCTCCTCAAGTCCTGTACGGGCGATTATTTCCATCTCATGGTCTATTTCTTCCATGCTGAGCTTTGCTCTGTTTATTTTGTTGTGACAGTTGAAACCGCAGTATATGCAGTGGTTTTCACAGTAGTTTGCGATATATATCGGGGTGAACATCATTACGGAGTTGCCGAAGTGCTTTCTTGTTTCCTCCTTCGCTCTCTGAGCAAGCTGTTCAAGATACGGATCAGCTGCCGGTGAAAGGAGAGCACCGAAGTCGTATGGTGTAATCACGTCCTTCCTGAGTGCGTTTGTCACGTCCTGATGAGTATAGCTGTCAGGATCGTAGCTGTTCATTGCCTCGATAACCCTGTCCGGAATGTCTGAATCAATTACTTCCATTCCTTCGAGGTATTTCATGTGGTCGATTCTGTTTTCCAATTTGAACTACCTCCGTATCAGTCGTGAAGAAATCCTGTGAGAGGACTTGAGGCCTCTCCCCTGTTTTCAAGTACTCTGCCTGTTCCTGCAAGGTAGGCAAGACGTCCTGATTCAACGGCGAGTCTGAAGGCGCGTGACATGAGTGCAACGTCTCCGGCTGTTGCTATTGCGGTGTTGGCCATAACTGCCGCACATCCGAGTTCCATTGCTTCGCATGCCTGTGAAGGTTTTCCTATTCCTGCGTCAACTATAACCGGGAGGTTTGTTTCGCTGATGATTATTTTTATAAAGTCTTTTGTGCACAGACCCTTGTTGCTGCCGATAGGTGCGGCAAGAGGCATGATTGACGCAGCGCCTGCTTCCTCAAGCTTTCTTGCTGCCGCAAGGTCCGGCATCATGTAAGGCATTACGATGAAGCCTTCCTTTGCGAGGATGGATGTTGCTTTTACTGTTTCCTCATTGTCAGGGAGGAGGTATTTTGAGTCGCGGATGATTTCGACTTTTACAAAGTCACCGCAGCCCATTTCCCTTGCAAGTCTTGCGATACGGACTGCTTCTTCTGCAGTTCTGGCGCCGCTTGTGTTCGGGAGAAGTGTGATGCCCTCAGGGATAAAGTCGAGTATGTTTTCCTGGTCGCCGGTGTTTGCTCTTCTTACTGAGAGGGTTGCCATTTCAACGCCGCCGTTTTCGAGGACGGTTTTTGTGTCTTTTACTGAGAATTTTCCTGAACCCAGGATGAAGCGGGAGGTGAATTCGTGTCCGCCGATTATTAGTTTATCATTGTTCATTTTATTTTTCCTTTCGCGTTTATTGGTTAAGTTAGTTAAGGCCTTCGCTCAGGGGCTTTGCGGTCGCCCCTGAAACCCTTCGCTCAGGGGCTTTGCGGTCGCCCCTGACCCTTCGCACGGGGATTGCGGTTGGATCTGAGAGCTTCGGCTTAGCCGCCGCCCATAAATGTTACGATTTCTACTCTGTCGCTTTCGCAGAGTTTCCTGGTTTCGTACTGTGACTTCGGAAGGATTTCTTCATTTATTTCAACTGCTATACGCTCTGTTTTATAGCCTTTTTCCTTCAGATATTCGCTTATCGTGATTTCTCTGCCGAGAGTGACGTTTTCGCCGTTTATCGTCATTACTTCATATCCTTTCTGTCCTCAGAAATGCAGAAAAAGGGATGCACCCGTGGTGGTGCACCCCTTTGACGCTGCAAGATTAATGTTATTCAACTAATAATATTTTATCACGAAATACTTATTTTGTCAACCTCTGACGCAAATCAGCCCATTAAAACAGTGATTTCGTTTGTATCCTTAAGAGCAGAAGCTGCAACGAAGTCGCCTTCAGCCTTTGTTCCGTTGATGATTACTTCCTTTACGCCGCTCTGTACGTGTGCTGTGTTGTCAACCCTGATACTGAGCCATTTGCCTCTGAAGAATTTCTTAACTGAGAAGCCGTCCCATGAAGCAGGGATTGAAGGGTTGATGTGGAGACCGTCAGCATCAGGTCTCATACCGCAGATACCTTCAACACATCCAACCATAACTGTTGAAGCAGTACCTGTGAGCCAGTGTACGTGTGAACGTCCTTCGTATGATGAACGCTTTGATTCTGTGAACTGACCGTGTGCATATGGTTCAATAACACGGATTTCAGCCTTGTCGTTCATTGCTGCAGGTGAGCTGTTCATAAAGTATCTGAATGCTCTGTCACCGTGACCGATGAGAGATTCAGCGAGGATAGCCCAGCCCTGTGGCTGTGAGAGGATACCGCCGTTTTCCTTTGTATCTGCATTGGAGATGTGCATAAGAGCGCCGTCGAAGTGATGATCAGCATATGGCGGTTCAAGGAGCTTTATGCCGTATGGTGTAGCAAGGAGCTCTTCAACTGTATCCATTGACTTTTCAGCTCTTTCTTTTGATGAGAAGCCTGAGATGATACCCCAGCTCTGCGGATTGAGCCACATGTTTGCTTCAGGATCCTTCTTGGCACCAACGATAACACCGTTGTCACGGATACCTCTGATAAATCTGTCTTCATCCCAGCACTTGTCGAGTGAAGCAGCGAGTTCGCCCTGAATCTTATCAAGGTAAGCTATGTATTCTGTATCGTTCTTTCTTTCAGCATATCTTCTGAGAACGTTGATTGCGTAGTAGAGCTGGAATGCAACGAATGTACTTTCACCCTTTGCACCGAGTCTTAAGCAGTCATTCCAGTCAGCGTGGAGACCTGCAGGCATGTTGTGGTCGCCCATGTGATCCATTGAGAATTTGATTGCTCTCTTGAGGTGATCATATACTGTGTCTTCGCCGCCGTTTGCATATACGATAACTTCATCGAGGAATGCGATGTTGCCGCTTTCGCCGATGTACTTTTCAATTGTAGGGAAGAGCCAGAGAGCGTCGTCTGCTCTGTATGAAGGATGTCCTGTTGCCTTAACGTATGAAGGATCATCAGGTGTGTCCTCGTGGCCTGCGTTGTGGTCGAACTTAACAAGCGGGAGACCGCCGCCGTTGTCAACCTGAGCTGAAATCATGAAACGGATCTTTTCAGCAGCCATTTCAGGATCGAGATGGATAATACCCTGGATGTCCTGTACAGTATCTCTGTAACCGTAGCCGTTTCGGAGACCGCAGTAGATAAATGAAGCAGCTCTTGACCAGATAAATGTGATGAAGCACTGGTATGAGTTCCATACGTTAATCATGTTGTTGAACTCTTCGCTTGGTGTTTCAACCTGGAAGTTGTCGAGTTTGCTGTGCCAGTAGTTCTTAAGTTCCTCTACTTCCCTGTCAGCAAGTGTTCTGTCGCTGTACTGGTCGATGATTGCAGAAGCTTCAACATCATCAGCCTGACCGAGGATATATGTGAGAGTTACTGACTGACCAGGAGCAAGAGTGATGTCTGACTGGAGAGCACCGCATGAGTTTGAGTTGAAGTTCATTGTGCCGTCGCACTTTCCGTTTTCAACTGCGACAGGATTTGAGTATGTTCTGTATGAACCGATGAAGTTGTCGAAGTTGCCGCAGTATCCTGAGATTTCAGCGCCTGCAAGACCGAAGAAACGTTCTCTGTGGTTTGAGCCTGTTTCGTCCTTCTTTTCATTTTCGTTGAGGTGCTGGAGAATCTTGTTCTTCTCGAAGCTTGTTCTTGAGATGAAGAGTGAGTACTGAAGGTTTACCTGATCCTGTTCGTAGTTAGGTTCATTTGTAAATTCGATGAAACCGAATGATGAAAGGTTTCTTGCCTTTGTGTCATTGTTTGTGATCTTTGTGTTCCATACTTCGTATGTTTTTCCGAGCGGAACGTAGTATGTAACCTCTGAAGCAATCTTTTCGTATTCTGAGCTGATTACTGTATATGCTGTACCGTGTACAGTCTTTGTCTTAAAGCTGTCAAGAGGCTTGCCTACAGGCTGCCATGGAGCTGACCAGTAATCCTTTGTGTCGTTGTCTCTGATGTATATGTATCTGCCAGGAAGTGCCATGTTTGAGTTGAATCTGAATCTTGAGATTCTTCCGTTCGCACCTGACTTGACGAAGCTGTAGCCTGCTGCGTTGTTTGAGATGATTGCGCCGTATTCAGGTGAACCGAGATAGTTTACCCATGGAGCCGGTGTGTCTGGTTTTGTAATAACATATTCTTTGTTTTTGAGATCAAAGTAACCGTAGTTCATTGGATATTTCTCCTTTTAAATAAAATAAAAAATATAAATACCGCAGACCGGATAAAAAGATTTCCTGTCTGCGTCCGGAAGCAGTATTTTGTCACAGCTTCTCTTTAAAGGGATTGTCTGAATGAACAATCCATACACTTTAAATTCATACTTTATAATGATAACATTTTACAGCAGAATTTGCAATAGAAATTGCAAATTACAGTGATGCCCTGGTACATTCTGAACTTAGCCGTGAAAATCATGTGCGGGGTTGCGGAACGGCAGGGTGTGTATCACATTAAGTCAAAATTGTAGCTGACACCCTTTACTGTATCGCCTGACATTCTGAAAACAAGTGATGCCTTTCCGATGATGTAGGTGAGCTCGCGGTCGCTTTCCTCTGAAGGCGTGCCGTATGCCTTTATTACGTCTTCCTTTGATGAGCCCTTTCTGATGTTCTTCGGAGTTGAAACCTCATCGTCTGTAAAGTCAACTGCAACACAGATATTTGAACCGTTTTCACTGTATCCTGTAAGAGAAAAATGTTCATATTCGTACATATAGTCGTCACCGCTTCCGCAACAGCTTTTGCTTGAAGATTCACTGTCAGGTGCTGCTGCTGACACGAATGAGGTTATATCCTCACCGAGTTTTACTGATAAATCGTTAAATTTAAATACAAGGTCATCCTCTTCAAACTTTCCTTCGGAAGAACCGTTATCTGAAGGATTGCTGTTTTCACCGCTGTTTCCGTTTTCAGAAGGACTGTTCTGCGGTTCCTCGTGCTTTTCCTCCTGCTTCTCCTCTTCAGTCTGCGCTGCTTCTGATGTAACTGTTTCAGATACTTCAGTTGTTTCAGCAGTTGTCTCAGCAGTTGTCTCCGGTGCAGATGAAACTGTTGTTTCAGCAGTTGTCTCAGCTGCAGTTGTTTCTGCAGTTGTTTCTGCAGTCGTTTCAGCAGTTGTTGTATCCGGTGTCAGTAAAAGACTTTCGTTTTCAGTTTCATTTCCGCATCCTGCAAAAGCAGCACACGCAGCTGCGATGCATACAGCAAGAATCATATTTTTTTTCATAATCGATTTACACCTCTTGAGTACTATAGTGAATGTCAGAAAGAAACTTACGTTCACTATGATTATTTTATTGCGTTTACTATTAGATACAACTTAAATTATATCATAATTATCGGATTTTTCAATAAAAAAACTGTTTTTCGGTATATATGCACATGCGGGAAGGCGTTTTTAAACAGTTTTTTGCTTTAATAAGATAATGTGTATTTTAGGAAACACGGTATTTATGTGATAAAACTGTCTCCTGTCAGCCGTAAAATACCGGTGTTTACAATATTCTGCAGTTGTGATATAATTAGTGATGTACGACTTGAACGAAAGTCATAAAACCATGATTTTTGCTGAATATAGTGAACGGAGGACCTGGATGAAAAAACATATTACAGCTTTATTTGCTGCGGCAGCATTTGCGTTTTCTGCGGTAAATACCGTATCCGCTGCGGTAAAGGACATAAAGAGTGTTTCAGCCTCAGTAAAAGGCACAGTTCTTCTCGGAGAAAAGCCGGCGGACATAAGTGATGTGAACGGTGACGGAACCGTTAATGTGCTTGATCTCATGAGACTGAAGTACAGGTACATCAACCCTGCCGCTGAACCTGATACTCCTGCCGGAAAGTTTGTATACGGACTGTACAGGGACGTTCTTGGCATCGACGCTGACCAGGATGAGATGGATACACTCACTCAGAAACTTGAGAAGAAGGAAATCTCCGCAGCTGATGCTGTTCTTGATTTTCTCGGCCGTCAGGAATTTGCAGACAGACAGCTTACTGATGAAGAGTATCTGGATGCAGTCTGCAGAGCACTTCTGGGTCACGAAGCTGATGACAGGTATGAGGCAAGAGCTGAGGAACTCAGGTATTTCAGCCGCACCTATGTTTTGCGCGGTATTGTTTCCTCGGATGAATTTGCCGGACGCTGCAGTGATGCGGGGATGAAGGCCGGTGAGATAGGACTTTCCGAAGTCAGGGACCTTAATCCTGATATCACGCTGTCAGTCGGACAGATGTACAGCAGGGTTCTGGGAACAGGTATGCCGGGAGATATGGTGAACAGTATGGTTCAGAGCATTGCTGACGGAAATCTCACTCTTCAGATTGCAGCCTTCAGGATAGCTGATACCGCTGAATTTGCCGCACTGAACAGCAGTGACGAGGATTATGTCAGATCACTTTTCCGCGGACTTGCGGACAGGGAGGCATCTGATGAGGAAATGCAGGAATACCTCGGCGCACTTTCCGGCGGAAGCAGCAGAGCTGATATACTGAGAAAGCTTGCAGCCTCAGAGATTTTCTATGAGCTCAACGTTTCAAGAAACCTGAGAAACAAAATGCACCGTATCGGTTCAAACTTTAAGCTTGACGGAACCTGGTATCACTTTGAACCTTCAGGAAGGTACTATCCGGTTGAAAATGAAACTCTTCTGAAGCTTCTGAACAGAACCGAGGAGATTCTCAGCAGCGGTGACCATTACAGGCAGATATACAATTTCTGCATAAATGATTCGAGGTACAAGTACATAGAGACAACAAAAACCATAGAAGAGATAGAGGATATCGGATGGACCTTCTTTGCAGACTATGCCATGGAAAACTACAGAATGGTATGCTACTACATGGCAGCACAGATGGATATTCTTCTTGAACAGTCCGGCTACAGATGCCGCGTTGTTCACTCAGTTCACGGCTCGGGAGACCACTACTGGAACCAGGTTTATATAGACGGAAAATGGAAGAACTTTGACATAACCAACTGGTATTATGACTATACGTGGGAGCAGATGGTTGCAGCCGGGGATTACGTGCTTGTTGACTATGTAAGACCGGAATATAAATAAAAGAAAATGAGGTTTAATACAATGAATGAAATTCATCAGGGAATTCTTACGGGTGAACGTGCTCTTTTTCAGATTACTGATACAAAGATAACAGACAGTATTTTTGAAGACGGTGAGTCACCGCTCAAGCACAGCCGCAATATTGATATACACAGTTCATTTTTCAAGTGGAAGTACCCGGCATGGTATGCTGAAAATATTCGCATGAAGGAATGTGCATTTTTTGAAAATGCAAGGGCCGGCATCTGGTATACAAAAAACATTTCCGTTGAGGACAGTGTATTTGAGGCGCCAAAGAGCTTCAGACGCTGCGAGGATGTCAGACTCAGCAATGTTACGTTTACCAATGCTGCCGAGACACTCTGGAACTGCAGGGGCATAACAATGGAAAATGTCAGTGCAAAGGGTGATTATTTTGCAATGAACAGCTCTGATATGGACATTGACGGGCTTAAGCTTGTCGGTAACTACAGCTTTGACGGCGCGAGGGACATAACTGTCAGAAACTCAGTTCTTATGAGCAAGGATGCGTTCTGGAACAGTGAGAATGTTATGGTGTTTGACTCATACATATCAGGTGAATACCTCGGATGGGATTCAAAGAACCTTACTTTTGTGAACTGTACGATAGAAAGTCTTCAGGGCATGTGCTTCATCGAGAATCTTGTTCTGAAGAACTGCAAGATTCTCAACACTTCCCTTGCTTTTGAATACTCAACAGTTGATGTTGAGGCAACTACACATATAGACAGTATCAAGAATCCGTGGGGCGGTACAATCAGGGCAAAGTCATTCGGAGAAATAATCCTTGACCCGAATCAGGTTGATACTTCAAAGACAACGGTTATCTGCGGTGACAAGTGATGAAATATGATTTTGATACAGTAACAGACAGAAGAAACACAGGCTCATGCAAGTGGGATGTTTCAGAAAACGAGCTCCCTATGTGGGTTGCCGATATGGATTTCAGGACGGCACCGGAGATAATCAGTGCCATCGAAAGCAGAGCCGGACACGGTATATTCGGCTACTCAGATGTAACTGACGAGTGGTATGATGCGTATATCAGCTGGTGGAAGAGAAGACACGGCATCTGCTACAGAAAAGAGGATATTTTCTTCAGCACAGGTGTTGTTCCGACACTGTCATCCTGCGTGAGAAAGCTTACATCGCCGGCGGAAAAGGTCATCATAATGACTCCGGTGTACAATATTTTCTATAACTGCATACTCAACAGCGGAAGGGTTGTTTATGAGTGTCCGCTTGTTTACAGCGGCGGGGCTTACAGCATTGACTGGGAAAAGCTTGAAACAGCCATGGCTGACCCGCAGTCATCTCTTATGATCTTCTGCAATCCGCACAATCCTGTCGGAAAGATATGGTCCCGTGATGAACTGGCACGTATAGGTGAGATGGCATACAGAAACGGCGTGGTTGTAGTGTCCGATGAGATTCACTGTGATATTACGGATCCGGGCTGCAGCTATGTTCCGTATGCGTCCGCATCTGAAAAATGTGCTGAGAACAGCGTAATCTGCATTGCACCGACCAAGGCATTCAATATTGCGGGGCTTCAGACCTCCGCTGTTGTTTCATTCAATCCTCAGCTTCGCCACAGAGTATGGCGCCAGCTCAACACTGATGAGTGCGGTGAGCCGAATGCATTTGCAGTTCAGGCGGCAGTTGCCGCATTTAACTGCGGTGAGGAGTGGCTCGAGGAGCTGAGGGAGTACATTCACGGAAACAGGATGACCGTAAAAAAATATCTTGAGGATAATATTCCGGAGCTGAAGCTTGTTTCTTCCGGGGCAACATATCTTCTCTGGCTTGACTGCTCGGCATTTACGGACAACTCCAGGGAGCTTGCCGCAGACATAAGAAGAAAAACCGGACTGTGGCTTTCGGACGGAATGCAGTTCGGAAACGGGGACACTTTCCTCAGAATGAACATTGCATGTCCGCGCAGCGTCCTTGAGGACGGACTGGGACGTCTGAAAAAAGCACTGAAAACAGCAGAACGTTAAATCTTTATTTTCGTTACTATAACTATTGATTTCCTGATTTCAGTGTGATATAATATTTTATAGTATGATAAGATGGAAAGGTCGGATAACTTCCGGCCTTTCGTTTATGTATGGAGGTAAACGCGTTTGAAGATTAAAAAATACGGAAGCACTGAACTGAAGATTCAGCAGATAGCACAGCCTATAGCCGATGAACTCGGATACGATATCTGGGATATTCAGTACGTAAAGGAAGGCGCAGAATGGTATCTGAGAGTTTTTATCGACAGGGAAGACGGAATTGATATCGATGACTGCGAAGCTATGACAAGACCTCTCAATGACAAGCTCGATGAACTTGATCCGATACAGGGCGGTTATATCTTTGAAGTCGGCTCAGCAGGACTCGAAAGGGAACTTGTGAGAGAATCCCACTTCGAATCAAGTATCGGCCTCGAGGTAAGGGCACATCTTTTCATGAATGTTGACGGAAGCAAGGACGTTATCGGAACACTTGCTGCGTTTGACAGGGAATCAGTCAGGTTAGTAACCGGCGGCGCGGAGAAAACACTTCCGCTGTCTGATATAGCATATATTAAACTATACGAAGAATTTGATTTTGATTAATAAAATCTGGAGGTAAACTAAAAAAATGAATAAGGGTTTTTTTGAAGCACTGAAGTCACTCGGAGATGAAAACAGCGTTGATATTGAGGTTCTTGTTGAGAAAATCAAGTCAGCACTTATGAAGGCAGTAAAGAAGTCATATCCTGACTGCGAAAACATCAACATCAACATCGATCCGGCAACAAAGGCTTTTGAAATCAGCATTATCAAGCAGGTCGTTGACGATGAACCGCTTGATGACAACGAAATCAACATCGAGGATGCAAGAGCGATTGATCCGTCAGCAGCTGTAGGCGGATCAGTTGCTGTAAAGATTGACACAGCACAGTTCGGCAGAGCAGCAGCTCAGTCAGCAAAGCAGTCAATCAAAACAGATCTCCGTGAAATAAACCGCGAAAACCTTCTCAATCAGTTCCAGAGCAGGGAAAACGAATGCATCAGCGCAAAGATCAGCCAGATTGAGCCGAGCAGGGGAACTGCTACTCTTGTTTATGACAAGACAGAGCTTTATCTTTTCAAGAACGACCAGATTCCTGGTGAAGTTCTGAAGGAAGGTCAGACAGTCAAGGTTTATATCACAGGTATCGTAGGCAAGGAAAAGAAGCCTATCGTAAAGATTTCAAGAACACACAAGGATCTCGTAAAGAGACTTTTCGAGCTTGAAGTACCTGAGATTTATGACGGAACAGTTGAAATCAAGTCAATCTCACGTGAAGCAGGTTCAAGAACAAAGATTGCTGTATGGTCAAAGAACGATGACGTTGACGCAATAGGCGCATGTATCGGTCCTAAGAGATCAAGAATCACCAATATCGTAAATGAACTCAACGGCGAAAAGATAGACATCGTTGTTTACAGCGAAAATCCTGAGGAATTCATTGCAAAGTCACTTGCTCCTTCAGAGGTAACAAAGGTTATCCTTGATGAGGAAGCAAAGGCCTGCACAGTAATTGTACCTGATACACAGCTTTCACTTGCAATCGGCAACAGAGGCCAGAACGCAAAGCTTGCAGCAAAGCTTACAGGATACAAGATTGATATCAAGCCGGTTTCTGAAGCTGCAAAGGCTGCTGAGGAAGCTAAAAATGAAGAAATCGAAATAACAGAAGAAACAGCTGAGGAAGATATCGTACTTGATATTCCTGAAACAGAGGGTGCTTCTGAGGAATAATAATCATGGGTGAAAAAAAAATACCTGAAAGAATGTGCTGCGGATGCAGTGAGATGAAACCCAAGAAAGAACTTATACGAATAGTCAGGACGGCAGAAAATGAAGTCAGACTCGACTTCACCGGACGTCTTAACGGAAGAGGCGCATATCTTTGCCCGGATAAAAACTGCCTTGCAAAGGCAAGAAAGTCCGGACGTATCGCCAGATCATTCGGCTGTGAGATAAGTGACAGTCTCTATGAGGAGTTTGAAAATGAATTATCACGAAAAATTCTTTAATCTTTTCACCATGTGTGAAAAGGCAGGAAAACTCGTCAAGGGTTTCGATATTTCCAGGGAAGCAGTTACAGGCGGCAAGGCGTCCTGTGTGATGATTACCAGAGACATTTCACCCAGGACACTTAAGGAAGTAAAATTTATGTGTAAGGATTTTCCTGAACTGCCTGTTGTAAATCTCCCTTTTGACATGGAAGAAATAAGAAACAGTATAGGACGTAAAACAGGTGTTATGGCAGTCTGCGACAAGGGCTTTGCAGCCAGACTTGCAGAGTATGCGGCATCAGCGGCAGAGGAAAATAACAACTGATCAGATTAACGAATAACAGGAGGTATCTTACGAATGGTAAAAAAAATAAAAATAAGTGATCTCGCGAAGGATCTCGGAGTTTCCGGAAATGATATTGCGGAGCTTATGGGAGAACTTTCAGAGGCGAAAAAGAAACCTTCATCAACACTCTCGGAAGAAGAAATAAACTTAGTGCTTGAACACTATACACAGCAGAACCAGGTAGCAGACTTAGGCGAGTACTTCAGCAGAAGAAACAAAAAGCAGGAAGAACCGGCTAAAACTGAAAGCAGGTCTGCAGAAGCAAAGAAGTCTGAAAACCAGAAGCCGAAGACTCAGGACAGCAGGGTAAAGGCAGAGAAAACTGAGAAGACAGAAAAGGCTGAAAAGCCGGAGAAGACCGTAAAGACAGAAAAACCTCAGGAAGCAAAGACTGAGACAGCGGCTGAACCAGTAAAGAAAGAAACCATTAAAACTGATGATAAGAGGGAATCGGTAGAAAATATGAATCAAAAGAACAGTAATTTACCAGGAACTGAAGAATCAGCAAAACAGCCTGCAAAGAAGCAGAAGGATTTCTCAAGACCGCTCCAGCAGAACAAGCCTAAGCCTGTTCATAAGCCTGAAGACAAGAACGCTTCAAACCAGAGAGGCGAAAAGACAAACCTTAATGCAAATATGGCTTCATCAGCTCCTGAAAGATCAGTAAGAACAGTTGATACAAGAGGAAGCTACGTTGAGCTTGACAAGTACAACGAAAGATACGAGCAGATTGCTCCTAAGAGCCATACAAAGGACAATTACACAAAGAAGCAGAAAATCAACCAGAAGTCTGCCCAGAAGAACAAGCACCTTTCAAAGAAGGAAACAGAAACAGAAAAGCTCCGCCGTCTTGAACTTGAAAGAGCAAGAAAGCAGCAGCTTAAGGTTCTTATTCCTGACAGTATCGTTGTAAGCGAACTCGCAACACGTCTCAAGGTTACAGTTTCAGAAGTAATCAAGAAGCTTATGGGCCTTGGTGTTATGGCTTCAATCAACGAGGAAATCGACTTCGATACAGCTTCACTCATTGCAGAGGAGCTCGGTGCAAAGGTTGAAAAGGAAATTATCGTAACAATCGAAGAAAGACTTATCGATGACACTGACTCGGAAGAGGATATGGTTGAAAGAGATCCTGTAGTTGTTGTTATGGGACACGTTGACCATGGTAAGACTTCACTTCTTG
Organism: Oscillospiraceae bacterium; assembly: GCA_045642145.1. Taxonomy (GTDB): domain Bacteria; phylum Bacillota; class Clostridia; order Oscillospirales; family Ruminococcaceae; genus HUN007. The sequence goes on from JAZUIH010000043.1 coordinate 28,031, forward strand.
ACAATATCAGAAAGGCAAACGTTACAGCATCAGAAGCCGGCGGTATCACACAGCACATCGGTGCATACAAGGTAAGAGTCGGTGACAAGCACATCACATTCCTTGATACTCCTGGTCACGAAGCATTCACATCAATGAGAGCAAGAGGCGCGTCAGTAACTGATATCGCAATTCTCGTTGTTGCTGCTGATGACGGTATCATGCCGCAGACAATCGAAGCTATCAACCATGCCAAGGCAGCTGACGTATCCATCATCGTTGCAATCAACAAGATGGACAAGGAAGGCGCAAACCCTGACAAGGTTAAGCAGGAACTTACTGAACACGGCCTCGTAATCGAAGAATGGGGCGGTGACATAATCTGTGTTCCTGTATCTGCAAAGACAGGCGAAGGTATTCAGGAACTCCTCGAAAACGTACTTCTCGTTGCAGAGTTCCGTGAACTCAAGGCTAACCCTAACAGACTTGCAAAGGGTGCTGTTATCGAGGCAAGACTTGACAAGGGCCGCGGTCCTATCGCAACACTTCTTGTACAGAACGGTACACTTCACCAGGGTGATATTATCATCGCAGGTACTTCTGTCGGCAGAGTAAGAGTTATGACAAACGACAAGGGCAAGGAAGTTAAGTCTGCCGGTCCTTCAGTTCCTGTTGAGATTACAGGTCTTGCTGAAGTTCCGAGTGCAGGTGACACATTCAACGCTGTTGAGGACGAAAGACTTGCCAAGGAACTCGTTGAGCAGAGAAAGCATGAAGCCAAGGAAGAACAGTTCAAGTCATTCCAGAAGGTTACACTTGACAACCTCTTCAGCCAGATTGCTGAAGGCGATATCAAGGAACTTCCTATTATCGTCAAGGCAGACGTTCAGGGTTCAGTTGAAGCCGTTAAGCAGTCTCTTGAAAAGCTTTCAAATGATGAGGTAAGAGTAAGGGTAATTCACGGCGGTGTAGGTACAGTATCTGAAGGTGACGTTATGCTCGCAAGCGCTTCAAATGCTATCATCGTCGGATTCAACGTAAGACCTGACCCTGTTGTTGCTGAAAGTGCAAAGAAGGACGGCGTTGATATCCGTCTCTACAGAATCATCTATGATGCAATCGAGGAAGTACAGACAGCCATGAAGGGCATGCTTGCTCCTAAGTTCAGAGAGAACGTAATGGGACGTATCGAAGTAAGACAGGTATACAGAATTTCAAACGTTGGTGCAGTTGCCGGCTCATATGTTCTTGACGGCAAGGTAACAAGACAGTGTGAAATCAGAGTTGTAAGAGACGGTATCGTAATTGCCGAGGACAAGATTGACAGCCTTAAGCGTTTCAAGGATGACGCAAAGGAAGTTGCTGCCGGCTACGAATGCGGTATCGGTCTTGAACACTTCAACGATATCAGGGAAGGCGATATATTCGAAGCCTTCGTAATGGAAGAATACCGCGAGGATTAATTTCTCAGTAAGCTTGACTGACAGCTTCTGCTTCAGTAAAGCTGCTGTGTCCGGTCGCTGATGTTTCCGTATATCCGGAAACACCCGCGGTATGCGGACGGAGAAACGGCTTTGCGGAATCAGGAGAGGTAAAGGAGGTTTATTTATGGCAAGTTTTAAAGCAGGAAGACTCGGAGAGGATATAAAGCGTGAGCTCACAGCTATAATGCGTGAACTCAAGGATCCGAGAATAGCAGAATTTCTTACAATCGTAAGAGTTGATCTTTCAAACGACCTTTCACACTGCAAGGTGTATGTGTCGAGCTTTGAAGGCCTTGAAAAGGCGCAGCAGTCTGTAAAGGGACTTACAAGTGCGTCCGGATATATCAAGAGAGAGCTTTTTGCACGTCTCAAGATGCGCAAGAGTCCTGAACTTAAGTTTATCGCGGACAATTCAATAGAACGCAGCAGCCAGATCAACAAAATTATTGACGGCTTCGACAGCAGCGGTGAATAATTTCAGTAACCTACAGTCTGAAAAGGAAAATTTATATATGCAGATAGATTACAGACAGGCCGCTGAGCTTATCAGAGCCTGTGACAACGTTCATATTCTTACTCATCAGAGCCCTGACGGCGATACAGTCGGTGCGGGTTTTGCGCTCTGGTTTGCACTTAACAGAATGAATAAAAAGGCAGCGGTTATCTGTCCTGACGGAGTTACCTCAAGATATGAGTTCCTCAGTGAGGGATATGAGGAACCTGAAAGCTTTGAACCTGAGTATGTCATAGCTGTTGATATTGCAGACCCGAAGCTTCTCGGGGACATGACGGAAAAATATGCGGGCAGGGTTAATCTCTGTATCGATCACCATATTTCCAATATCATGTACGCTGAAAACACACTGCTTAACGGTAAGGCTTCAGCCGCATGCGAGGTTCTCTACTGTCTTTTCAGGGAACTCGGACTTGAGCTTGATGACAGAATCGCAAGGTGTCTCTATACAGGTATTGCAACTGACACCGGATGCTTCAGATACAGCAACTCCACAAAGGAGGCGCACGAGGCAGCAGGTGATCTTATAGGCTACAATATTGATTTCGCGCGCATAAACCGCGAGATGTTTGACATAAAGAGCAGGGCAAGGATACAGCTTGAGTACCACATACTCAGCAATATGGAAATACTTTTTGACGAACGCTGTGCGCTGCTTTTTATAACAGAGGAGCTCAGGCAGAAGCTTAATGTTCAGAACGAGGAGTTTGACGGCGTAGCCGGACTTCCGCTCCAGATTCAGGGCATGGAGGTTGCTGTTACAGTCAAGGAAAAGAAGCCGGGTGAGTACAAGGTTTCCATGAGATCAGCAGGCAGCGTGAATGTTTCGGCAATCTGCCAGAGCCTCGGAGGAGGCGGACATGTCTGCGCGGCCGGATGCCTTGTAACAGGTACTCCCGAAGAGGTAAGAAGCCAGCTTCTTGCTGCAGTGGGAAAGGCTATGGGTGAATGATTTGAACGGCATCCTGTGTATAAACAAACCGCAGGGATTCACCTCATTTGACGTGGTAGCCAAACTAAGGGGAATCCTTAAAACAAGAAAAATAGGTCATGCAGGTACTCTTGACCCTATGGCAACAGGTGTTCTTCCCGTTTTTGTAGGCAATGCCACAAAGGCGTGCGATATAATGCCTGACAGCAGCAAGGCGTACAGAGCCTCCTTCAGGCTCGGTCTTCAGACAGACACCCAGGATTCAACAGGTACTGTTCTGAATACAGCTGAAGTAAAGTGTACCGCTGACGACATTAAAAATATACTTTCACGTTTTACCGGAGAAATAATGCAGATACCGCCTATGTATTCCGCAGTTTCCGTAAACGGAAAGAGACTCTATGAACTTGCAAGACAGGGGATAGAAGTCGAGCGTGAACCGCGGCAGATAACAGTATATTCACTGGTGCTTGAGGAGTATTCCGAAGAAACCGGTGAAGGTGTTCTGTCGGTAGAGTGTTCAAAGGGAACATATATCAGAACCATTATTCACGATATAGGTACTGAACTCGGATGCGGCGGAGTAATGACCGCCCTTGTGCGTACGGTATCAAACGGATTCGGGCTTTCGGACGCAGTTACCCTTGACAGGGTTCAGGAGCTTGCTGATGAAGGCAGTGCGGAAAGTCTGCTCATGCCGGTGGAGTGTGTTTTTGAAGACCTTCCTGATATACATCTTGATGCTGACTGTACAAGACTGTACAGAAACGGCGTCAGACTTTACACGGGCAAATTAAACATACATCAGAAGGATGAAACCGTGAGGTACAGAGTCTTTTCCGATGAAAACACATTTATCGGACTTGCATTTGTAAAAGACGGATGTCTCAGAGTGTTTAAAAATTTTGTCTGATCAGAAAGAGGAGTTTTTAGTTGGACGCAAATAATTTTTCCGGGAAAAAAACAGCTGTGGCGCTTGGAATGTTTGACGGTGTTCATATAGGTCACAGGGCTGTTTTTGAAAGAGCAGAGAGTTTTGAAAATGACTTTACGGAAGCTGCTGTGTTTACATTTGATTCCGGCAGCATATCCTCAAAACACGGAAAAAGCTACAGATTTATAGTCCCGAACAGTATAAAGCTCAGAATGATCCGGGAGGCAGGAATAAAAAATATCTGCTGTGCTGATTTTTCCGAACTTAAGGACTGTGAGCCTGAGGAGTTTGTAAGAACAGTTATTTCCGGTAAAATGAATGCAGCTGCGGTAGTATGCGGACCTGACTACAGATTCGGAAAAAATGCAGCAGGCAGCGTGGATCTGCTTAAGGAACTCGGAAGGAAGTACGGCTTTGAGGTGAGCACGGTATCCCCGGTTGAAAAGTCCGGAGAGAAGGTTTCATCATCAGGCATAAGAAAGCTTCTTGCCGAGGGAAATGTAAAAAAAGCCGGGACGTTTCTCGGGTACAGGTACAGAATAACAGCTCCCGTCACTGACGGTAATCATATAGGAAGAACGATAGGTTTTCCGACAATTAACCAGTCGTTCGAAGAGGGACAGCTTATCCCGGCCTACGGAGTCTATGCCTCCGGAGCGGTTATAGACGGAAGAGTATACAGCGCTGTGACAAACATAGGTGTAAAGCCTACAGTTGAGGACAGCTGCGCGCCGCTTGCCGAAACTCATATTATCGGCTACAGCGGCAATCTTTACGGACAGACGGTTGAGGTAAGTCTCTCTGAGTATCTGCGCGGTGAACAGAAGTTCAGTTCCGTTGATGAGCTGAAGGCGCAGATAAAAAAAGATACTGAAAAGGCTAAGGCTTTAGGAGAAATATAAAATGGAAAACGAATTTAAAAACAAAAAAAATCAGGAAAGACCTGAGTTCCCGAAGAGAGCGGTTATCACAGGCGGTATGCCTTACGGTAACAAGAGCCTTCACTTCGGACATATCGGCGGTGTTTTCGTATTTGCTGACGTTTACGCAAGATTCCTGAGAGACAGAATAGGCAAGGATAACGTAATTTTTGTTTCAGGCACAGACTGCTATGGTTCACCTATTGCAGAGGGCTACAGAAAGCTTGTTGAAGCAGGTGAATTTGAAGGCACAGTCAGAGACTATGTTGAGAGAAATCACCTTAAGCAGAAGAAAACACTTGAGGATTACTATATAAGTACAAACCTCTTCGGAGCATCAGGCCTCGGACGTGCTTCAGAGATACACAATGAAGTTTCCGAAAAGGTTATAAAAAAGCTCTACGAGAACGGTCACCTCTCAAAGATCACAACAAAACAGTTCTTTGATGAGAAGGCAGGAGTATTCCTTAACGGACGTCAGGTAGTGGGCAGGTGTCCTGTTGAAGGCTGCTGCTCTGAAAAGGGATACGCAGATGAGTGTGATCTCGGACATCAGTACATGCCTGAAAACCTTATTAATCCGAAAAGCTCACTCACAGGTGATACACCTGTAATGAAGGAAGTAGTAAACTGGTACTTCAACCTTCCTGAGTTCAACGGCCTTCTTACAGAGTATGTTGACAGAATAAAAAGACAGAAGAACGTAAGACCTCTCGTTGTAAAAACAATCGATGAGTTCCTTAAGCCTCCTGTTATCTATATAAAGAAGGATTTCCTTGAACAGTATGAAAGCCTTAAGGCTTCAATGCCTGAGCATGAGTACCTTGAGGAGCCGAAAAAGCCTTCTTTCACAATCGTATTTACCAGACTCAGCGACTGTGACCAGGCCTGCAGAATACTTACAGAGGCAGGCGTAAGATACAGAACAGGAAAGACACTTGTTCCTTTCAGACTCACCGGAAATATCGAGTGGGGTGTTCCTGCACCTGTACTTGAGGGTGAAAAGGACCTCACAGTCTGGGTATGGCCTGAATCACTCTGGGCTCCGATTTCATTTACTCAGACATATCTCGAATCAGCAGGCCTGCCGAGAGAGGACTGGAAGAAATACTGGTGCTCAAAGGATGCACAGGTATATCAGTTTATCGGCGCTGACAATATCTATTTCTACGGTGTTGCTGAAATGGGTATGGCTATTGCTGCCCAGGGCAGGGACGGACTTAAGTCTGATCCTGAGGACGGCGAGCTTCAGCTTCCTGTTCTTATGGCTAACAACCACATTCTCTTCCTCGACAAAAAGGCAAGCAGCAGCGGTTCAGTAAAGCCTCCTATGGCTGATGAGCTTCTTGACTACTATACAGCCGAACAGCTCAGAATGCATTACCTCGGTCTTGGACTCGGACAGAGAAGCGTAAGCTTCATGCCTAAGCCTTTCAATCCGGAAGCAAATCCTGATGAGGCAGATCCGGTTCTCAAGGACGGATTCCTTCTTTCAAACGTATTCAACAGAATAATCCGTACATGCTTCTATACAGTTCAGAAATACTATGACGGTGTTATGCCTGTGGGCGAAGCTGACGCAGACGTTCTTGAAGCTGCTAAAAAGGCAGTTCTTGACTATGAACGCTTCATGTACAGATTCGAGTTCCACCAGACAACATATGTTCTTGACACATATATCAGAAAAGCAAGCAAGTACATGGTTAAGAACCTTGGCGATGCTGACAAAAAGGAAGATGATGAGCTCAGAAGAAAGACTCTCATCAACGTGTTCCATATGATAAGAACTGCAGCAGTGCTTCTTCACCCAATGGCACCGAAGGGTACAGAGATGATTCTCGAGTACCTGCAGCTTGATGAAAGCTTCTGGAGCTGGGACAGAATATTTGACACTATTGCGTCATTTACAGAGGGCAGGGATCATAAGCTTAAGTTCCTTGAACCAAGAGTTGACTTCTTCACACGTCATCCAAGTCAGTTTGCGCAGGCTGATGACGAGCAGTAAACAGCGGCAAAAGTCAAATTTATTCTGAATTTATCTGTAATTATCATTTTGTTATCACATTACTCTGATAGAATCAGAAAGCAAAATGACAGTACGGCATCAGGCGGAGTACTGTCAGATGTGCACTAAAAAAATAAATTTTTAAAACAGTGAACGGCAGGCGTATCTGCTGTTCACTATATATATGTTTTAAAGGAGGTAAATCCAGGTGATAGAAGTAAAAAATCTATGCAAGCACTATGGAGACAAAAAAGCTGTCAACGGCATTTCATTTGAAGTAAAAGACGGCGAAATCCTTGGCTTACTCGGACCTAACGGTGCCGGAAAGTCAACTACGATGAACATGATTACAGGATATATATCCTCGACTTCAGGCAGCGCTGTTATCAACGGTATTGATATCATGGAAAATCCTAAAAAGGCGAAGGCCAACATCGGATATCTTCCGGAAATTCCGCCGATTTACGGTGATATGACAGTCGGTTCATATCTGAACTTTGTATATGACCTGAAAAAGTGCAAACTTTCAAGAAGCAAGCACATCAAGGAAGTATGCGACCTTGTAAAGATTACAGACGTTAAGGACAGAATCATCAAGAACCTCTCAAAAGGTTACAAGCAGCGTGTGGGCCTTGCACAGGCACTTATCGGAAATCCGCCTGTTCTTATTCTTGATGAGCCTACAGTTGGTCTTGACCCTAAGCAGATTATCGAGATAAGAACACTTATCAAGAGACTCGGAAAGAACCACACAGTAATTCTTTCATCACACATCCTTTCAGAAATTCAGGCTGTATGTGACCGTATCGTAATTATCAACAAGGGTACTCTTGTTGCTGACGGTACTGCGGATGAACTTGCAAGCAGCATGACAAACGACCACAAGATGATTGCCCAGATTGAAGGTCCGAGAGAGGAAGTATACAAGGCTGTAAGAACACTTCCTGATGTTGTTTCAGTTATTGCTGATATGCAGCGCGGCGAAAACATCTACGACTACGAGATTGAATCAAAGCCGGGTGCTGATATCAGAAAGCCTCTTAACAGACTTGTAATGGAACGAGGATGGTATCTCCTTATGCTTCAGCCTAACATGCTCACTCTTGAAGATGTATTCCTTAAGATAGTAACAGGCGAACACGAGATGCGTCAGGCACTTACCGATAATCAGGCAAAGAATATTGCCGGTCTTGTTGATGCAGCTGAAAAGACAGAAGCTGCGGCAGAGGAACTCAGAACAGTTCTTGAGGGCATAGAAGCTGAGAAGAAGGCTAAGGCAGCAGCAGAGGCTGAGGCCGCTGAAGATACTTCCGCTATCTCAGAAGCCGAAGAAAATGAAGAAAAAGAAGGAGATGAAGAATAATGGGAGCTATATTCAGACGTGAAATGGGAGCGTTTTTCAGCTCAGCCATTGCTTATATTTTCCTTGGTGTATTTTTCGAAATCGCGGGATTTTTCTTTACACAGACAACACTCGCAAGCGGAACAACTGATCTTTCAGGAACATTCGGTTCAGTATTCCTCTTCCTCATTTTCCTTATTCCGCTTATGACAATGAAGCTTTTCTCGGAGGAAAAGAGACAGAGAACAGAGCAGGGACTTCTTACTGCTCCTGTTACAATAACGGAAATAGTACTCGGAAAGTACTTTGCTGCTCTTGCACTCTACACAATCGGTATTTCAATATTCCTGGTATTCGCACTTATCATTGAATTTTTCGGCGGTGTAGTCTGGGCAACAGTTCTTTCAAACTTTGTTGCACTGTTCTTCCTCGGCGCAGCATTTATTTCAGTTTCACTTTTCGTTTCATCACTTACAGAAAACCAGATTATATCAGCAATCCTCGGATTCCTTTCACTTCTTATTCTTTACCTCATGGATTCCATTGCATATGCTGTAAAGATTAAGTTTGTTGCAGATATTCTTAAAAATCTTTCATTTTACACAAGATACAATGAATTCGTAACAGGACTCTTCAATCTTTCAAGTGTTCTCTTCTTTGTCAGCGTTGCAGTTGTATTCAATTTCCTTTCAGTAAGAGTATTTGAAAAGCGCCGCTGGAGCTAAGGAGGTAAAAAAATGAGTAAAGAAGAAAAAGAAATAAAAAATAATGAAGCTTCTGAAAAGCCTGCAAAGGAAAAGAAGAGCTTCAACAAAAGAAAATTCAAGTACGGCTCACTTGCAGCTGCCATTACAGTAGTTTTTATAGCTGCAGTTGTCCTTCTCAACATTCTTGCAACACAGCTTACAGACAGATACGGTCTTAAGATTGATACAACGAAGGAACAGCTTTTTGAGATATCAGACCAGACAATCGACTATCTCCATACTCTTGAGGAGGATATTGAGATTGCGGTAATGACAGACGAGGAAACACTTGACAACGGAAGCAAGTACTACAAGCTTGTCAAGGAAGTAATAGAGAAGTATGCACAGAACAGCAGCAAAATCAAGGTAAACTACTACGATACTGAAAAGAACCCTGAAGTTGTTACAAAGTTCTCAACATACACATCAGACCAGATCACAAGAGCAAGCATTGTTGTATTCTGCAACGGCAGAATCAAGGTTCTTGAAATGAGGGATCTCTATGAGATTGAAACAAACTATCAGACATACGAGCAGACAATCAAGTCAATAACAGCTGAGGAAAAGCTTACATCAGCAGTTATATTTGTTGCTGACCCTAACCCGCCTAAGGTTGCAATTCTCACATGTCAGCAGTCACAGGCAGTTGCAGCCTCAGTTTCACAGATATCAGCCATGTTTGAGAGCAACGGCTATAATGTTGAAACAGTTGACCCGCTTACACAGGATATCAGTGACGAATTTTCAGTTGCAGTGCTTGCTGCACCTTATTCAGACGTTACAGTATCAGTAACAGAAAAGCTTGATGCTTTTCTTGACAACGGCGGAAAGTACGGAAAGAACCTGCTTTATCTTGCAAGCTTTGACCAGAGAGAAACTCCAAACCTTGATGCATTCCTTGAAGAATGGGGCATAAAGGCAGAGGAAGGTTATGTAAGCAATGTAAACGGAGCAGAGATGATCAAGGTTGCCATTGCCGGACTTCAGAACTACTATGCAGTTCCTCAGGCAAAGCTTACAGAAGGAAATGAAGGATTTGTCAAGTCAGCAGAGCTTCCGGTTGCAATGCCGATGGCAAGACCTCTTACACTTTTACCTGTTTCAGGTGACGGAAGAGAAACAGAGGTACTCCTTAAAACATCAGAATCTTCAGTAATCATCACAAAGACAACTACAAATGATGACGTAAACAGTCTTGAAAAGTCAGAGCAGAACGTTCTCGTCCGTGCAGACAAGCACAGATTTGAAGGACAGGAGAAAATCTCAAGCAATATTATTGCATGCGGTTCTGCATTTGCACTTGACTACTACATTACAAGTACAAACTCACTTAACAACCAGGAGCTGTTTGTTAATATCATAAACAGCTGCTCAGGCAAGGAAGCAGGAATAACAGTTCTTTCAAAGAGCCTCATCGTTGATAACATCAGTATCTCAGAACAGGCTTTCGGCGTTGTTGTTCTTCTCGTTCAGGTTGTACTTCCTCTTGCAGTTGCTCTGGCAGGTATAGCAGTTTACTTAAGGAGACGTAACCGATGAGCAGCGGAGCAAAAGGACTTATAGCATGTATTGCCGCAGTGGTGCTGCTTGGCGGCGGCGTGGCTGTGATGAAACTTACAGAACCGGCGCCGGAACCTGCAGATGAATCATCAGCTGCAGCTGAGACTGAAACAAAATACATATACAGCGGAAATGCTGAAGATGTGGTTTCCGTCGAGGTAACAAACAAGACAGGCGGATATACACTAAAAAGAAAGACAAAGGCTTCCGGAGACACTAAGGCTGTCTACACTGTGGAAGGACTTGAAAATATAAAAACCAATGATAATCTTGTTTCAGAGTTTGCTCCGAACGCATCAGCTCTGGAGCAGATTGTTCTCGTCGATGAGAATGCTTCGGAACTTTCAAGATTCGGACTTGACAGTCCGGCTGCAGAAGTAACGGTTACTTTTGACGGTGATGATTCAGGGAAGATTACTCTTCTTGTCGGCAATGACACACCGGCTGGTGATGTATACGTAAAGCTTAAGGATTCACCTGCAGTATACACAGCTGCAGCGCATTTTATAAAGTCATACGGATATGAAAAGGAATACTTCGTGTCAAGAACAGTTCTTGAAAGACCTGATGAGTATCCTGTTATCAGTTCTGTAAAGGTTGAAAGACCTGATCTTGAAAAGCCGATTGTGTTTGAATACACCGGAGAGAATGAGTCAGGCGGCACAAGTGCGACACATGTTATGACATCACCGGTAAAGGCATATCTCGATCCGGCGGTATCAGTGAATTACACACACGGCCTTTACGGACTGAATGCTGCAAGTGTTCTCAGCATTGCTCCGACGGAGCAGGAACTTGAATACTCCGGCATAAACACTCCGACATGTACAGTTACAATGACTCTTGAAGACGGCAGTGAGTATGTTCTCAGAACAGGTATTCCGTATACAGGCGCTGAAGGCGCTGACCCGGGATATATCGGTTATTTTGAAGGAACGGATGTTCTCTGGAAGTTTAACGGATACGATATTCCGTGGGTAACAATGAAGCCGGAGGATGTTATGTCATCACTTGTTTTCGGTTCATATATATATGACCTGAAGGCACTTGAAATAAATGCCGGCGGAAAAACTGAAAAGTTTGAGTTTACAGGAAATGATGCTGACAGCTATACTGTAAAGCTTAACGGTTCAGACTTTGACAGGGACAGATACAAGTCATTCTATCAGGCGGTTATAAAGGCACCGGCTGAAGAAATCTGCACATCAGATGAAGGTGCAGGTGAGACTGCAGCCTCATTCAGACTTGTCTACAATAACGGAAAACCGGATGAAACAATTGAGTTCATTAAGACTGACGGGAACAAGACAATTATTAAAAAGGACGGGGAAACATGCTTTAAGTGTCACACATCATTTATTGAAAAGTCTCTCCTTCCTAATATTGCGGCGCTTTCCGGAGATGCTGAGTTTATTACCAGCTGGTAAGCCGCACTTGCATAATATCAAAAATTATGTTATAATGAATGTGCTGCGTTACGGCAGCAGGAAAGGGGAATTTAAAAATGAGTGAGACGACAAAGGAAAAAATAAAATTTTTTACCTATAAGGGACTTGAACTCGTAAGATGCGGGGACGTTCTTTATTACGGCAGTATGACAGATGACTACGTTGCAATGATACAGGTAGTATCAAAGCAGAAGGCTGGCAATCTTGATGTAGCCGACAAGGTAAAGGTTTATCTCATGTCTACGGATGAAAAGCTCAATCCGATGGATGCCATCAAGAAGACAAGCGAAAAGAACGGCCTTTATGAGGCTCTTGACCTTGCAGGGGCATGGCTTGAAAGAGCAGCGCGTGAAGGAGCATAATTCCTGATTTACAGTGTCCTGTACGTATACTCCGGCATGTAAAATGTGCCGTAAGCGGCAGGCAGAGACACTTACGAATTTACAGAAGCAGCACGTCATACGGCGTGCTGCTTCTTTTTCCGCTACAAAATTCTTCGTTTCTTCTTGATAAAGAAGCCGGAATACGGTATAATATAGAAAGCATAAAAAACAAAGGAGTTTTTATAAAATGATTACAACAAGATTTGCCCCTTCACCAACAGGCTTCATGCATATAGGAAATTTACGTACAGCGCTGTATTCTTATCTGCTTTCAAAGTCTCAGAACGGAAAGTTCATTCTTCGTATTGAAGACACAGACCAGGTAAGATACGTTGACGGTGCAACAGATGTCATCCTGAAGACACTTGAGATGACAGGCATCAGCTACGATGAAGGTCCGGGCGCAGGCGGCGAAAACGGTCCTTATATCCAGAGCGAACGTTTGCCTATATATAAGGAATACGCTGAGAAGCTCGTTGAGAGCGGTCATGCATATTACTGCTTCTGTACACAGGAACGTCTTGATTCGCTTAAGGATGACAAGGGTATCGGCGGTTACGACGGACACTGCCGTAATCTTTCAAAGGAAGAAATTGAAAAGAACCTTCAGGCAGGAATTCCTTACGTTATCCGTCAGAAGATGCCTCTCGAAGGAACAACCTCATACTATGATGAGGTTTACGGCGAGGTTACTGTGGACAACAGTGAGCTTCGTGACCAGATTATGATAAAGGCAGACGGATATCCTACATATAACTTCTGTCATGTTGTTGACGACTATCTTATGGGAGTAACACATGTTGTAAGAGGAAACGAGTATCTTACTTCAACACCTAAGTACTGCCTTCTCTATGATGCATTCGGCTGGGAGAGACCAACTTACGTTCATCTTCCGCTGCTCATGGGCAAGGATGAGGAAGGAAAGGTATCCAAGCTTTCAAAGCGCCACGGTGCTGTAAGCTTCCAGGATCTTGTTGCAGACGGATATCTTCCTGAAGCAATCGTAAACTACATAGCACTTTTAGGCTGGTGTCCTAAGGATTCAACACAGGAATTCTTCACTATGGACGAACTTAAGGCAAACTTCTCAATGGAAGGTCTCAGCAAGTCACCTGCTGTATTTGACTATGAAAAGCTTAAGTGGTTCAACTCTGAATATATCAGGAAGATGGATGAGGAAAGCTACAACAGCAAGGCAATGCCTGTACTTGCAGAACTCTGTCCTGACTATATAAATACAGAAAAGCTTGCTGCACTTCTTCATACAAGAATTTCAGCTTTCTGTGAGATTAAGGACCAGATTGGTTTTATACTGAACAGACTTGACATGGACAGCTCACTCTATACAAACAAGAAGAACAAGACAACTCCTGAAAACTGCAGGGAAGTTCTTGCTGACTGTATTGATGTACTTAAGGGCGTTGATAACTGGGACAACGACACACTTTTCGCCGTTCTCAAAGAATACGCCGAGAAGACAGAAAAGAAGGCCGGAGCAGTTATGTGGGCAATCCGAATAGCTGTAGCACGTCAGGGCATCACTCCGGGCGGCGCAACAGAGCTTATGGAAGTGCTCGGAAAGAACGAAACAATCGAAAGAATTGAACTTGCAATAAGCGAGCTTTCATAATAACGGTAAAACATCACGGTGAAAGTCAAAAGAAATCTGACTTTCACCGCGATTTACCCGTACTGTGTTAATGTAAAACAAAAAAGGTTATCCGTATATGAATGCGGATAACCTTTTTTATAAGCTGTCTAGCGGGTTCGAACCGCCGACCTCTTCCTTACCAAGGAAGTGCTCTGCCTGCTGAGCTAAGACAGCACAATGATATTATGTGTACGTAAAAAACTTTTTACGCCGACTATAATATTATACTATGAAAATCAGGCTTTGTCAATAGCTGTTATGCTGATGACAAAGCCTGTTCTTTTTTATATTTGTCTTTGTATATGCGTTTCCGGCTGCAGCGGATATGATGCAGAAAATTTATTCAGCCAGGCTGAAGTCAATGTTTCCGCTGTTTACGTTTGAAGCTGTGCACTTTACCTTAACCCTGTCTCCGAGGGCAAATATTTTTCCGGAGCGTTCACCCTTAAGTGAAACAAGACCGTCATATTCATAAGTATCATCCTCAAGAGTGTTTATATGAACAAGCCCCTCGACTGTGTTTTCAAGCTCAACGTAGAAACCGAAGTCAGTAACTGATGAGATAATTCCCTCAAATTCATCACCGAGATGCTTCTTCATAAATTCAGCCATATAGCAGGCTTCGCAGTCACGCTCTATTTTCACAGCTGTTATTTCAGTTGACGTTGCGCGTTCAGATGCATTTGTTACAAATGACTGATAGCGCTTTGCGAGCCATTCAGGATCAGATCCTGAAACCACATCTGACAGAATTCTGTGTATTGCAAGGTCAGGATATCTTCTGATAGGTGATGTGAAGTGTGAATAGTCCTCAAGAGCAAGACCAAAATGTCCGACCGGGTCAGGAGAGTACTTTGCCTTTGCCATTGAACGAAGAAGAATGTTGTTTATAACAGGGAACTTGTCGCTGTCTCTGCTGCTGTTGAGTATCTCTGCAAAGTGTCCCGGTTTTACTGATGAAAAATGAGGATAGTCGATGTTCATACGTGTGAGGAAGTCCCTCATGTCAGCAATCTTTTCCGGCGAAGGGTCTTCGTGAATACGGTATACAAACGGAATCTTCATTGTACGCGCAAGATTTGCCGCACACTGGTTGGCAAGAAGCATGAATTCCTCGATAATCATCTCACTCTTTCCGCGTGTTCTCGGAACAACGTCGATACATGTGTCAGTCTCGTCAATAATCATCTTGCTCTCAGATGTTTCGAGAGACGGTGCGCCGCGTTTCTCGCGGTTTGCCATAAGGATGTCGGCAAGTTCGTCCATTACGGTTATGGACTCCCTGACACGGGCGTATTTGTCGTTGATTTCCGGAGTGGATGAGCCGTCAAGGATACTGTTTATCTCCTTGTAAACGCCCTTGACATTTGAACAGATGACTGTCTTGCGGAACCTGTAGTCCTTTATTTTTGCTTCGCTGTCAAGGTCAATCAGACATGAGAAAGCAAGTCTGTCCTCGGCAGGATTAAGAGAGCATATTCCGTTTGAAAGTTCTTTCGGAAGCATAGGAATAACTCTGTCAGCATAGTAAACACTCGTTCCTCTTACAAGAGCTTCCCTGTCAAGCGGTGAGTTTCCCTTTACGTAGTGTGAAACGTCTGCTATATGAACGCCGAGCTGATATCCTGTTTTTGTTTTTGAAACTGATATTGCGTCATCGATATCCTTGGTTTCAGCACTGTCGATTGTGAATATAATCTCATCCCTGAGGTCGAGACGGTTTTTATATTCCTGCGGAGAAATGCCTGATTCGGATATCTGTTTTGCTTCCTTTGCAGCATCCTCAGGAAATTCTGTTGAAATACCGCTTGCCATGATTACTGCCATAGCACAGCTGCTTGCCTTTTCTGAACTTCCGAAGGTGGAAATTACAGCCGCCTTGTGGGCTGAGTGACTTGTTCCTCTTGCGATAATTTTCGCAATGACCTTGTCACCGGGCTTTGCACCGCACTCGTTTTCTGTAACACGTACAGCGGTTTTGGACATGGTATCAGGTATGATGAAGAATTCTCTGTATTCCTGCGAAAGAACACCGGTGATTACCGCATCTGCCTGCTCAAGAACTGAGAGTACCTCGCCCTCAGGCTTGCCCGTTCTTGAAGGAATAAGTGAGGCCAGAACCTTGTCGCCCGGCATTGAGCCGAGAAGATATTTTCCCGGAATAAAGACCTCTGTCTGGTCCTCGTCCTTTTCTATAAAACCAAATGTTTTGCTGATTCTCTTTACAGTTGCCTTAAAGTATCCGAATCGTGAACTGAGAACGTAGCCCCTCTTCTGGTCAAATACAAGACCTTCGTTTTTCAGTTCATCAAGAGCCTTTTTAAAAATGTCGCTTTCGCTTTTTTTGCATTTTGATTTTGCAATCATGTCGTTTCGTGTGAGCGGTTTCTTTCCTGCCTGGTTGAGTACAAGAAGAATTTTGTTTCTGAAGTAGTTTACTGAGTGTTTAGCGTTAGCCATTTTCACAACTCCTTTCTTTCTGAAAAAAATAATCCTGCGCACCGGTAATACGTCTTGTTACCTGAGCAAGATGTATTGCCAATAAGCAGGATAAAAATGCATCTTAGTTAATGAAAAGCGGAACTAAGTTTATAGCAAGTGTAAGTATGAAGAATAAAATTAAGCTGTACTTTGTAGCTTTGATAAGCTTTGCTTCCTTTGTTCTGCCTTCGTTCTTTCCGTAGAATGAATCGGAAGAAGCGCCTGTAATAGCAGAAGTCATACTGTTCTGTGCCTTACTGTCCTGTGAAAGACAGAGTACAATAAGAACCAGACAGCAAAGAAGCAGAATAATACCCATTACTATCTCTGCGACGGACATGCAATACCCTCCTTATTGAATTATCATATTATTTAATTTATTATATCACATAACAGAATGAAAAGCAATAGCTTCAGGAAAAATTGTACATGTGATTTACAGGACCGGAACCTTTTCCGAGACTGAGATTAGCTGCTATTGCTCCGGTAAGATAGTCCTTGGCCTTCTGAATGCTTTCCGGCAGAGAGAGACCTTCCGCCAGACCGCAGGCAATAGCCGATGAAAGTGTGCAGCCCGTTCCGTGGGTGTTTGGGTTGTCTATGCGTTTGCCGCTGAACAGAGTTACCGAGCCCTTTTCCCACAGTATGTCATCTGCATTTTCCGTGCTGTGACCGCCCTTTACCAGAACAGCGGCATCTGTAAGGGACGATATTTTTTCCGCAGCTTTTATCATGTCATCCGCAGATGTGATTTTAATTCCGCTGAGCACTTCCGCTTCAGGAATATTCGGGGTGACAAGCCTTGCAAGAGGAAACAGGCAGTCTGTCATTGCAGACAGTGCATCTTCGGAAAGAAGTCTGCTTCCGCTTGTTGATACCATTACAGGGTCAACTACTGTGTTTACTGCCCCGTACCTGCGTAATGCACCGGCTACGGCCCTTATTATTCCGGGTTCGGACATCATTCCTGTTTTTACGCTGTCCGGAAATATATCGGAAAACACACTGTCGAGCTGCATAGTCACAAAGTCAGGAGTAACACTGAATATTCCGTTTACTCCGGTTGTGTTCTGTGCGGTCAGGGCAGTAATAACGCTCATGGCATACATACCATGAGCTGTTATTGTCTTTATATCTGCCTGTATTCCTGCCCCGCCGCTGCAGTCGGAACCGGCAACTGAAAGAATTTTTTTCATATTATACCTCTGAAGCGATTTCAAGAAGTTCACGGCACTCACGTTCTATGTCATCAGCAGCAAAAACAGCTGAAACCAGAGCCACACCTGAAATGCCTGTGCCTGAAAGTCTGCTGATATTGCTCCGGTTTATACCTCCGATTGCTACAACCGGGATTTTAACTGATGTGCATATTTCACGGAGTACATCAAGGGAGAGCGGTTTCGCGTCCTGCTTGGTGCTGCTTCCGAAGACTGCACCGGAGCCGATGTAGTCCGCCCCTTCCTTTTCGGCCTTTACCGCCAGCTCAGGAAGTGCCGCCGTTACACCTATAATCATGTTTCTGCCTGTTATTTCCCTCGCCTGAACAGGACTCATATCCTTCTGGCCTATGTGTACCCCGTCGGCACCTGACTTAACCGCGGCAAACGGATTGTCATTTATAATAAGCGGAACATTGTAGCTCCTGCAAAGGTCCTTTATTTCCGCAGCTTCCTTTATAAGTTCCTCTTCGCTGAGATTTTTTTCTCTCAGCTGCAGACAGGTTATTCCTCCTCTGAGTGCGCATTCAATCTGTTCATACAGAGTCTGTTTTCCGGTCCAGGAACGGTCAGTAACTGCATAGAGCCGCATGTCTTTTTCTGTAATATTCATATTGTCATTCATCAAAGATTGAAACAATCTCACCGTCGAGTATTCTGTTCATGTTCTTTACAGCACAGAAATTGCCGCACATGCTGCATGTGTCTTCCTTCTGAGGCTTTGATGATTCCCTGTATGCTCTTGCCTTTTCAGGGTCTATGGCCTCTCTGAACATTCCTTCCCAGTCAAGGTCATGACGTGCCTTGTCCATTCTCATATCCCAGTCTGTTGCATGCGGAAGTCCCTTTGCGATATCAGCGGAGTGAGCGGCTATCCTTGCAGCTATGATACCTTCCTTAACATCCTGTGCGTCAGGGAGTCTGAGGTGTTCTGCAGGAGTAACGTAGCAGAGAAATGCAGCTCCGTTCTGGGCAGCGATTGCTCCGCCGATTGCAGATGTGATGTGGTCGTATCCCGGTGCGATATCTGTTACTATCGGACCAAGAACGTAGAACGGTGCACCGTGGCACAGAGTTTTCTGTATTTCCATATTGGCGGCAATCTGGTTGAGCGGCATGTGTCCCGGACCCTCAATCATTACCTGTACGTCCTTTTCCCATGCTCTCTTTGTGAGCTCGCCGAGCGTAATAAGTTCTTCTATCTGGCAGGGGTCAGTTCCGTCAAATATGCTTCCCGGTCTGCATGCGTCACCGAGGCTGAGTGTTACGTCGTATTCACGGCATATTTCGAGTATCTCATCAAATCTCTCGTAGAACGGATTTTCGTTGCCTGTCATTTCCATCCATGCAAATATGATTGAGCCGCCTCTTGATACTATATTCATCTGACGCTTGTTGCGCTTGAACTTCTGAGCTGTTTCCTTGTTGATTCCGCAGTGTATTGTCATAAAGTCAACACCGTCTTCTGCGTGCATTCTCACTATATCAATCCATTCATCCGATGTGATTTTCATGAGTGCCTTATGATAGTATACAACTGCATCATATATCGGAACTGTACCGATCATTGCCGGACACTCTGAAGTGAGCATTTTTCTGAACTTTCTTGTGTCACCGTATGAGCTGAGGTCCATGATGGCTTCCGCACCGAGGTCAACGGCGCTCTTTACCTTTTTCATTTCCTCCTCAGGACTTGCCATATCACGTGAAGTTCCGAGGTTTACATTAATTTTTGTAGTGAGTGAAGCGCCTACGCCGTTTGGGGAAATGCATCTGTGGAGCCTGTTGCACGGAATGATTACCTTTCCTTCGGCAATGAGCTTCATGAGCTTTTCTTCATCCATGTATTCCTTTGCGGCTACAGCCTTCATTTCATCAGTTAAAATGCCTTTTCTTGCTGCTTCCATCTGTGTCATAAACTAATACCTGCTTTCAGTATATAGTGAAAGCAAAACGATTTTTACGTTCACTATAGTTATTATATTTCTGCTGACATACACACCCGGTAACAGCAGACTGCACCGGCGGATGTGCATAAAAAAGGAGAGTACCCTGAGCAGTGTACTCTCCGAAAAAATCACTGTGACTTCCTACGGCGGCATTATCCGCATCAGGTTAAGGGTCGGAGCTTTCAGCTCCCTCTCAGACTGTTTACAGACTCCCCTGTTTTTCATAGTATAACATATGTGCAGCTGTATTGTCAACACCTGCAGTGATCCGGTAATGCGATAAAAAAGGGGGACTTCTGAAAAGTCCCCCTGTATAATCAGATTTATTATCTCTGTTCGCAGATAAGCTTGATAGCTGTTCTTTCGTCACCATCAATTACAATGTTTGTAAACGCCGGAACACAGATGAGATCAACACCGATAGGAGCAAGATAACCACGCGCAATTGCGATGGCCTTGATCGCCTGGTTTGCTGCACCAGCACCAACTGCCTGAACTTCAACAGCCTTCTTTTCTCTTATAACACCTGCTATTGCACCGGCTACGGAATTCGGCGAAGAGTGTGATGAAACTTTTAAAATTTCCAAACTGAAAACCTCCTGAGTATAGTAAAGTCAAATAGTGTGTAAAGATATCGCCTGGTTGCAAGTACATTATACATTAATCGTAAGTGATTTGCAACACTTTCCGTAAATTTTTGTTGATATTACCTTATTATCAACCTGCTGATTTTAGTGCATATGCCAAGTTTAGTATCAATCTGTAAAACTACGCCGTTCAGGAATGCCGGAGTACCGGCTTCAGTGAACATAACAGGTGTTTTATATTTTTGTCTGAACACGGCATCTTCTGATGAAACACCGAGAACAGACAGCTCCGGTCCTGTCATGCCGGCATCAGTGATGTAACCTGTATGCCCGCCGAGGATGATTTCATCTGCTGTCTGCACATGGGTGTGCGTGCCGATAACAGCAGTTACTTTACCTGTCAGATAGTGTCCCATTGCCTTTTTTTCAGATGTTGCTTCAGCGTGAAAGTCGACTATAATATTAGGTGTGCTGATTTCGTCCAGAATGCTGTCGATGCATGTAAACGGGTTGTCAAGAGCTTCCATGAACGCAGTACCCATCAGGTTCACTACAGCAAGGCTGTATCTGCCGAAATCATATATACCGTACCCGTGACCGATACATCCTTCGGGATAGTTTGCCGGTCTCAGTACGCAGTCGCGTTCAAAAATTTCAAGTGAGTCCTTTCTTCTGAAAGCGTGATTTCCGGTTGTGATAACATCGGCACCGCAGCTGATAAGTTCCTCGGCGGATTCCCTTGATATTCCGTTTCCTGCAGCGGAGTTCTCTCCGTTTATAACAGTAATGTCAATCTCATTTTCCTTTTTTATTCTGTAAAGATTTTTTCTTATAAAGTCGCAGCCTGACCGGCCTACGACATCACCGATAAACAATAGATTCATTTGTTATTATATTTCTCCAGTCATTCATATAAGCCTGAGCACGCGAAGCATATGCCCGGTGTATAAATGATAACACAGCGGTGCAAATGTTGTCAACAGCATTGCCATTGAGGTGTACTTTATGGTATAATCAAGTCAGAGAGGCAGAAAATGAAATTAAGCCGAAGTACTGCCTGAATCATGCGTTATGCACCGTCCGGCTGCATACACAGGACTTAGTCAGCGCTTCGCGGAAACAGGAGAATCAGAAAATGACAAATCTTTTACGCCCTGTCACATCGCTCAGAGGCGTTGCGGCAAAGCGTGCGGGACTGTACGGTAAACTGGGAATAGAAACCCCGTTTGACCTGCTTTATCATATACCGCGAAACTATATTGACTTCAGTGCTCCGGTTCCGGTAAACGAGTCAGCAGTAAATGAAAACTGTGTGGTTGCCGGCACCGTAATAAAAAAATTTCCGGAGCAGAGAATAAGAAAAGGCCTGTCACTGTTCAAGGCTGTGGTCACAGACGGAACGACCCCGTTTACAGTAATCTTCTATAATAATGTCTATACCTTTGATGCACTTAAGGAAGGAGAGGACTATATATTTTACGGCAAGGTAACCGGAAACCTTGTTTCCCGTGAAATGAACTCCCCGAAGTACATACCTGCCGGAGCACCGGATACGCTGAGAGCTGTATATCCTCTTACAGCCGGCCTTACAAATACAATGGTCCGGACAAATGTTGCAGAATCACTGAAAATCCTTGAAAGTGAACCGCTTGAATTCATGCCGGAAAGAATAATTGAGGAAAATGGTCTCTGCGGACTTGAATACGCTCTGAAAAACATACATATACCTGAGAACAGGGAGGCAATGTCAAGAGCAAGGTACAGACTTGCCTTTGACGAGATACTCAGTCTGCAGCTCGGAATGAGAATGCTCAGGAAAAGAAACTCTGACGCACAGGCAGGATGTGTTATGTCTGACAGCGTAACGGTGGATGAATTTAAGGAAGGACTTCCGTTTACAATGACAAACGCCCAGTGCAGTGCAGTTGATGACATAATAAAGGATATGTGCAGTACGCGTCCGATGAACAGGCTTCTGCAGGGAGATGTCGGCAGCGGAAAGACAGCAGTTGCAGCTGCGGCATGCTTTTTTGCAGTAAAAAATTCATGTCAGTGTGCTCTTATGGCTCCTACTGAAATTCTTGCGGCACAGCATTTCCGCACACTAAGCGGGTTTCTGTCTCCGTCCGGAATAAGGGTCTGTCTTCTGACAGGATCAATGACCGCAAAACAGAAAAACACGGTAAAGTCTCAGATTGAATCCGGAGAGTATGATGTCGTAGTCGGTACCCATGCTGTTATACAGAAGGACGTTGTTTTCAGGAAACTTGCCCTGGTAATAACCGATGAACAGCACCGCTTCGGCGTTGCCCAGAGAAATGCGCTTGCCATGAAGGGTGAGCATCCGCACCGTCTCGTAATGTCTGCGACACCTATCCCGCGGACTCTTGCCATGATGATATACGGTGACCTTGACATAAGTATCATCGCAGAGCTTCCGGGAGGAAGGATACCGATTGAAACATATGCGGTTACAGGCGGCTACCGTGAACGTGCGTACGAATTTATCCGTAAGCAGGTAAATGAAGGAAGACAGGCTTATATAGTATGTCCTCTTATAGAACAGAGTGAAACCGACCTCAAGTCAGCGACAGAATACAGGGAAAATATTGAACTTAAATATTTTCCTGACTACAAAGTTGGACTTCTTCACGGAAAGATGACACCTGCCGAGAAGGATGAAGTTATGACGGACTTCAAGGAAGGACGTACCGATATACTTGTTTCCACCACAGTAATAGAAGTCGGGGTTGACGTGCCGAATGCAGTTGTTATGATGATAGAAAATGCTGACCGGTTCGGCCTTTCCCAGCTGCATCAGCTCAGAGGACGTGTCGGAAGGGGAAGGGAAAAGAGCTACTGCATTCTTGTGACTGACAATCACAGCGAGGAGGCTAAAAAGAGACTGAAGATTATAAGTTCGCTTACTGACGGCTTCCGGATTTCAGAGGAAGACCTGAAGCTTCGCGGCCCTGGTGACTTTTTCGGCAACAGACAGCACGGACTTCCTGCACTTAAAATTGCTGATATTGCAGCTGATACAGAGATGCTGTCAGAGGTTACGGCAATAGCCGAAAGGATTATTTCAGAGGACCCGGAGCTGGTGTCGGAAGAAAACAGGGGACTCAGAGGAGAAGTGATGAGACTGTTTGCTTCATCGCCGGAATGATGAACCATCAGACAGATGCACATTCTGTTCTGGGATATTATAAACTATAAATCGACGCACTGTTGAAATAAACAGTGCGTTTTTTACAAACAGAAAATTTTTTAAATTTTTTTCAAAAAAAGTGTTGACATATGATTTGATGTGTGGTAAAATAAATATCGTCGTCAGAGAGGTGAACGCCTCAGAGAGATGACAAGGTTGGGAGCATAGCTCAGCTGGGAGAGCATCTGCCTTACAAGCAGAGGGTCATAGGTTCGAGCCCTATTGTTCCCACCAACCTGGCCTGGTAGTTCAGCTGGTTAGAACGCCGCCCTGTCACGGCGGAGGTCGTGAGT
>JAZUIH010000044.1:0-7785 GCA_045642145.1 Oscillospiraceae bacterium
ATACAAAGTGAAGTCTGCCGTGCAACAAACTGAGGGGTAAACTGACACTTATATTATGAAACGTGAAACAATGCATTGATGGTTTCAGAAAACAAAGGAAGTGGAAAAAACGCAGATGAAGACGGATGATTTTAAAAAGGACGTGAGTCTGGCTGTAAAAGGTGATGCGCAGGCATTCTCGAGGCTGTATGCCCTTGTCTATGAGGAACTTTACAGGACGGCGTACTACAGTCTCAGAAATGAGCATGATGCATCGGATGCAGTCAGCGAAACGGTTCTTGACGCCTTTTCATCCATAAAAAAACTAAGAAGTGAAGAGGCATTCAGAAGCTGGATATTTAAAATCCTTATGGCAAAGATAAAGAGAAAACAGAAGGAATATGCTGAATCTCCTTCGGATATAAGCGAGCCGGAGTATGAAAATCTCCTTCAGAGCAGTTTTGAGTTTGAGCATGCTGAGCTTGCTGAGGCAATGTACACTCTGGAGAGCGAGGAAAGAATGATACTGTCACTTTCCGTGCTGAGCGGCTATACCGGGGACGAGATAGCAAAAATATGCAGCCTTAATCCGTCAACAGTGCGTTCGAAGCTGATGAGAACAAAGGAAAAACTGAAAAGATTCATCATTGCAGAGGAAGGAAGATAACTATGAGTGACAGGATAAAAAACGTTCTTGATACACCGAAGGTGCCTGAAGAGCTCATGCCGGAAAATATTCCGGATCTGATAGAAGCACGTGGGGTAAAAAGAAAAAAAATAAAAATGACAGTGTTCAGGGCAGCTGCAGCATGCGCAGCATGTGCGGTAATTACAGTGGGTGCAGTTGAATTTACGCAGAGCAGAAAGTATACGGAGAGTGCTGTGTATACAATTGCGCAAAACGGAGCCGCTGCAAAGGGAGAGGCGCAGTGTGACACCGCTGAAGAATATGAGGGGGCAGAACAGTCATCAGTGGAAGCAGCTCTGGTAAATCCTTCAGACTATGAGGAAATGCACGGATATCTGGTAAAGAGTATGAGCAGTGTTATTATGGGGCATGGGCCGGATCATGTCAGTGAGATTCCGGGTGGCCCGATGGTAAATATGGAAATCAGGGATGGCTCATTTGATACAGGGGCGGACATATACGACACACTCAGCCAGGTTGAGGGAATCGCAGAGGCAGATATAATCAAGACATCGGAAAAAGGTGTTTACTGGCTTGCTGACAATGTTCTGAGATATATTCCGTTTGACAGTGAAACCGGAAAATTCGGAAGCGTCACCGTTATAGACCTGGCAAAGGAATCCGGATTAGGTGAAGAGTACAGCATCACCGAAATATGGGAGATGTATCTTGACGGTGACAGACTTGCGGTTATTGCACAGGTTGGCTGCTATGACGGCGGCATTTCACCTGCAGGCATATTTGTGTTTGATGTGTCCGGTGACAGCCCGTGCTTTACTGAGAGCAGCTTTCAGACCGGACGCTACAGGTCGTCACGCATGAAAGACGGAATCATGTATCTGATTACCACGCAGGGTGCTGATTACCGCTTGGCAGATGACGAAAAGGAATATGAAAAATATATTCCGTGCACGGGAACATCAGTCAGTGATATGAAATGTCTGCCGTGTGACAGTATTTACATCCCGCGCATATGGTCAGATGACATACCGTTTACATATACAAATATTTCAGCTGTTGATATACGCAATACATCAGAGTCACTTTCCTCAGTGTCCGTATCAGGATGGACAGGTGAGATTTACTGTACGGAAGACAGCATTTACACAGCAGGAGAGGATTATTCAGACTTTGACAGCCTGACTACGGTTTTAACACGCTTTTCCATTGTGAACGGAAAAATCGAACCGGCTGCATACGGAAAAGTTAACGGCTGGATAAACGACCAGTTTTCAATGGACGAGTACAACGGATTTTTCAGAATAGCAACAACATCCGAGGACGCTGAAACCTTTGATGATGAGAACAACGTTTATGTTCTTGATATGAATCTGAACATAGTCGGTTCGCTTACAGGGTTTGCTCCGGATGAGAGTGTAAAGTCAGTTTCATTCAACGGTGACACGGGATATGTTGTAACCTATGAGCAGACAGATCCGCTGTTTGCCATTGACCTTTCAGATCCGTATAATCCGGTAATAACGGATGAACTGAAAATTACCGGCTACAGTTCATTTTTAAGAAAATGGAATGACGACCTGCTCTTCGGATTCGGCACGGAGGCAAATGAAAACGGAGTTGAAACCGGTGTGAAGCTTGTTATGTTTGACGTATCAGATGACGGTGAACTTAAGGAATGCGGTTATTATTCAATAAGCGGTGACAGATACGGAAAATATATTTCCGAGGCTGTGTATGACAGGAAGGCACTTCTTTTCAGTCCGGAAAGAAACCTGATTGGTTTCCCGCTTTATGATGGCACGGCACATATGATGTACAGCGAAACGTCTGACGGTATATATTCAGATGACATTGACGGACTGAAAGACAGCAGCAATATCAGACCGCTTCCGGAACTGACGTACAGAATTTTTTCATATGAGAACGGCAGCTTTACCGAAAAGGCATCCGTTGCAGCATCTGACAGCGGATATGGCAGAGATTTCAGAAGGGGAACATATAACGGAAACTATATGTGCATTTTCTCTGATGAGGAGTGCGTGAGCATAGATTTAAATGATTTTAATGAAAAAGACAGAGTGAAATTTAACTAAGGGGAGATAATTTATGAAAAAATTTAAAAACTTCAGAACAAAGGCACTTGCAGTATTTCTTGTATGCAGTGCACTTCTCACATCATGCGGTTCATCTGAAAGCAGCAGCTTTGATACTGCACATAAGTTTAACGCAACTCAGAGCATCAAGTCTGATATGGCATCAGAGGCAGGATACAACGGAGGCAGCTATGACGACTATGCTGCTGAAACCTATGCAGAGTCTGATTCATCATCCGCAAATACAGTGTTTGCAGATGAGGCTGACAGCAAAAACAATCTGACAGCTGAAGCTATCGCACGTGAAATGCTTGTGTATTCATGTTCAATGAACGTTGATGTACTTGATTTTGAAAAGGCAACTGATGAGTTTAAGGTTAAGATGAACCAGTACGGCGGATTTATAGAGAGTGAGAACCTCAGTGACGGCGGCTCAGCAGGAAGATGGTATAATGAGAATGAACAGAAGTGGCATAAGTACACAGCTACTGTAAGAATTCCAAGCAGGGTTTATGATGATTTCTGTACAGCAGTCGGCGAGCTCGGTGACCTCAGAAGCAAGAATGCAAGTGTTGAGAACGTAAGCCAGGAATACAGCGACCTGTCACTTACTCTTGAAATTTATCAGAAGAAGGAAGACAGATACCTTGAGATGCTTTCAAAGGCAAAGGATGACAGCAGTGCCATTGTAATAGAGGAAAAGCTTGCTGAGGTACAGGTTGACATAGCGAAGATAAAGACACGAATGAACCAGATAAAGACTGACGTGGCATACTCATATGTGTATGTTACAATCAGCGAGGTAAAGGAATATCAGGAAGAGCCTGTTCGCACTGATACATTCGTACAGCGTCTGTCAAACACACTTAAGGATGCAGGTTCAGGATTCCTCGGATTCCTTGAAGAACTTCTTTTCTTCGTTATATATGCAGCTCCTTATCTCATCCTTCTTGCTCTCGCAGTATTTTTACTTGTTAAGATTACAGGAGCAGTAAAGAAGCGCTCTGCGGCATCAAAGGAAAAGAAGGCACTGAAAAAGATTCAGGCTGTGGAAGAAAAGAAAAACAGCGTAAACACAGCCGGTTCATCAGACAGCACTGAGACCGCAGACAAGGATTCAGGAAACAAATAAACGGAATGATATAAAAAGGGACTGTAAAGAAACAGCCTTAATAATAAAATAATCAGCACATCAAAGTCATATTTTTACGTGACTTTGATGTGCTGATTTCTTTGTACAGGGGAGTTTCCTAACAACTACTTTTATTCAGTCCTTTATAATATTTCCCTTTTCAATGTTTCTGTCAATGAAGTTTTTCTTTGCGTATTCCCAGAGAATTTCGCTTCCGAGCGGGGTCACTGCATTTCTTCTGAGTATCTGTGTGTCATGTACACCGTGCTCCTTCCATGCCCTGCCGCCGGTATGGTCATTTAACATCATTGGCTGAAAATTGTCGAGAACCTTTGCAAATCTTGCTTCAGGGGTTTCGCAGGCTTCGAATTCCTCAAATATGGCCCTGAATCTGTCACGCTGGTCGTCAGGGAGAAGACCGAATATACGGTCGGCAGCCTTTGCCTCACGTTCCTTCTGGGTGCTTAGTCCGGCTTCGTCGTATGCGTAGGTATCACCGGCGTCTATTTCAACTATATCGTGAATTATCACCATGGCAATAGTTTTAAGCAAATCGATTTTTTCATTTGAATATTCGCTCAGAAGCAGGGCCATGAGCGCAAGATGCCATGCGTGTTCGGCATCATTTTCCCTGCGTTCGGCACCGGTAAGATAGGTCTGTCTGCCTATAAATTTTTCCCTGTCCGCTTCACGGATAAATGCCATCTGTTTTTCAAGTCTTTCGAGTATTTCTTTTTCCATTTGCTCACTCCCTGGTAAATAAAGCAAACGCATTTCTTAATGCGTTTAAAGTCATTGCGGGACAGAGGCGCCTGGTCTCCGTTCCCGGATGTTCGTTTATATTTTACTCCGAAAAATAACCCGTGTCAACGTTGTCAGTGAGCAAACATAATGATATAATGTTAGTACATAAAAATCAGAGAGGTGAAAAGCACAGGCATACAGTGAACTGATAAAATTAGTTTCAATATTAATGTAAGTATACAGGGATTTATATTGATAATATTTGTGATATGTGATATAATGATTTAAAATGACAGTTACTGCAGTGCAGTAAAATGTAATTCTGTTGTAAACGCATTAAGCATTAAATAAGTGCGTTTAAAATTAGCCGATTTGTACGAAGATGCTGAGGAACTCAGATGTGCATGGCAATAAAAATAAAACAATTACAGTGAAGGTAAAAATCATTTTTGCGTTCACTGTAAAATTAATATGGGGGATTGAGAATGAAAAAAGTAATATCGTCTTTAACAGCAGTTCTGCTTGTATTTTCAGCGGCTGCAGCGGTTTCAGCTGATAGCCGGATGTACTTCAGTCCTGAACAGATGACTGAAATGATTGATTATATGACAGGAAATGAGAAAATACAGGAAACTACGGATGTCAACGGCGACGGAACAGTAAATATACTTGATGTGATTTCTATGAAGGAAGGCATATGCAGTGACTATTCATATTATCAGCATATTCTCAGCTGTGCCGACTATGACCGGGATGTATGCAGTAACGAAAAGCTGAGTAAAATGGCTTCGGTAGTCGCTGATGTGCTCAATGATATAATAAAAACCGAAGAAATGTATACTGAAACTGCTAATCAGATTTCGTCGGATGAAGAAAGTGAAATCTCTGAGAAAATAAATACCGTACTGACAGAAAAATACGGCTACAGAAATCTGAAATGGATGGCTTTGTACAGATATAAAAGCACCGAGTCGGTACTGTGTACAGTAAATGATAAAAATACGGGCTCATATCCGGAAGTGGTACCGGATGATATTTATGTGCCGTTTGACAGTGCCTTTCTTTTCTCATCGTATTCAACGGATTTTAAATGGGAATCATTTTACAGTACTACAACGCAGCTTAATAATGATGCAAGATATATTGTCCAGAGGTCCAGAGTTCTGATTCAGAATGCATTGAAAAAAGGCAGTATATCTGAAGATGAGCTTTCAGGTGATTTTATTATTGACAGCAGAACAACAGAAGGTCCGCTGTGTCAGTCACTGAAAAAAGCATTTTCGTCAGTTATTCTCAGGTATAATACGGACTGGATTATAGCCGGACATGACGGGATTCCGTATTTTGCTCTGATAACAAATCTCAGCGGAAATACAGGCGCGTTCCCTGCCTCTGTACCGCAGAGACTTGATGTTCCGTATTCATCTGATCTGATTGAATATGCTTCAGGGGTCAAAAAATGGAATGATGCTTTTTCAGACTTTGTATCGGAAAAATCAGAAAGAAAACTACTTCCTGATTATCCTGACATTACAGATGAAGATGCACTTTCCAGGGCTGCGCTGCTGTATGATCATGTGCTGTGGTATATCGAAGAATATAACGCAGCCATCGGTGATGGTGTCTACAGTTCTGACGATGCCTTTGAGACTATTCCTGAATTAATGAATGATTTCAGAGTTAGAGATGCCATGACAACATTCTGTAATGAGCGATATTCGTTTACTGTGAAGGATGGTACAATTGTTTCAGCTGAGTATGTAAATGAATCTTCAGGTAAGCGTGGATTTATTGATTCTGAATTGTTCAGAGAACTGATTGAAAATGAAAGTCAGGAAAATAATTCGCATCATTTTACTGGTTCGTCACAGACTGTTGCAACCGGAGGAAGCCATACGGAATATGTTCCGGAACCGGATTACAGGCTGTACTACAGTACAGATACGGAAAATTATAACCTGTCAGTAGTTAAGTATAAAGGAAGTAATGCCGCTGGCAGAGAACCAGTTACTTTCAGAGAGAACGTTGAGAGTACGCTTGGCTCTCCGGAAACAGAATGGAATGTCATTGTTACAGGCATTGCATCAACCGGAGACAGATATATTGGTGGATATCCTGGCAAATAACGCAGAGTAAGCAAAAGACTGCGCATAAGAATTTAAACGAGCATACAGTACTGCTGCAAAGCAGTACTGTATTATAATTAAGGGGCTGTAATTTAACAGCCCCTTCTCATTAGCAGTACAGAACCTGTTACAGATGTGCAGGACTGTATCCTCGCGCAGCTCTCAGCACTTGTTCACAAAGCAGGCTGATACTCAAAAGGAACTGAAGTTAAAACGACCTCAGTTCCTTTTCTTTTTTTTATCAAATGTTACGCTGTTAGTCAATTCGACGATGAACGGCTTTTGATATTGTGCATGTTGCTGTAATCAGCGCACCTGTTTATAACGCATATGTCAGAATTCTGAAAATCTTGAAATCTGTTGACAGATGCTGATATTATGATATAATTGTCTATGGTATTTTAATGCCGGGAGAAATTGTTTTCAGATATTTTGTCTGCAGAACCCCCGGTTTTATGAAAGAACAGGATTACGGGACAGAGAAAGATTTAATAATACTGAGTATTGCATCAGTAAATGCAGACGGTGTTATTACCATGTAATTAACGAAAGGACAGTAAAAATGGAAAACGCACAGAAGAGAGTAGTTATTGAAAAAGAGAAAAGCGGTCTTGGATTAAAGGAAATCATCCTTGTCGGAGTTCTCCTTGCAGCAGGTGCGGTTCTTAAGTTTTTCGTAGGACCATTTCTTGCATTCGGAGGCATGAAACCAAACTTCATCATTTCAATGTACTGCCTTGCAATCATGCTTATTAAGCCAAAGTTCCACGAAGCAGCAATTATCGGTCTTCTTGCAGGTATTACATGCCAGTTCTTCCCTGGCACACCATGGCTCAACCTCGCAAGTGAATTTATAGGCGCTTCAGCAATGTGTCTCCTTATCCGTATCCCTATGAAGGCTGGTAAGGTTGACCTCCGTCCGTTTGTATGTACAGCTCTTTCAACTGTATTAAGCGGCGCAACATTCCTCAGCATGCTTTACCTCTTACTTAAGCACTCAGGCGCACAGAGCCTTGCAATTCTTGCAGGCCAGATCTGCTTCACATCTGTTACAAACGGTAT
>JAZUIH010000045.1:0-2198 GCA_045642145.1 Oscillospiraceae bacterium
CTATTCCCAGTTCCTCATTCATAGCAAGGAGCATAACGCAGATACTGTCTGCCACAAGGTCAGTAGCTTTTGTGAAGTAATAATCCTGTACATCCTCAAATGTAGCTCTTTTCCTTGCAAACATCACTCGTCCTCCGATAATTCAACTGCGCTTTCCCTGTATTCACGGTCAGCTTCTTCCTGACTGTACTTAACATTGCTTTCAATCTCGGCGAGCTTGCACATCATTTCCATCTTTGCTGCATCGTATGAGATTTCAGATACATGTGCGTAATTCATAAACACAGTGTGAAGTAAAGCTCTCAGTTCTGCTCTGATGGCAAATGCCGGACCTTTTATTATTGTTCCCACTCCTCTTTTATTTTCTTTGGCTTCAAATATATCAACTTTCATTTCTACCATGAGATAGTTTCCTTTCAGATATTTGTATTATGTTCTGTGCGGTTCATTTCGCCCTGTCTGAGTTGCTCAGAGAGTAGTTTATACCCCACAGAGCAAAACCGCTCTATCATGCGTTTATTTAGCTTACAGAGCTATTGTAATATTTACGTTCTTCTTTTCTCATTTCCATGTGGTCTATCTTGCGCTGGTCAATACCTTCAAACTTCAGAGGATAACATCTTTTCAGGATTCTTGAAAAGATTCTCGCCCATTCTTCGTTCTTAGGGTTCTTTATCTGCTCCCAGTCGAGGTTTGTAGTTATAATCAGCGACTTACCGGAACGCACACGGTCATCAATTACCCGGTATATACATTCCATCATGTATTCTGTTTCCCTTTCCGCTCCGAGGTCATCGATGATCAGAAGAGGATATCTGTTCAGTCTGCTGAAGTATGCTCCCTTTTCCTCCCATACTGCCGCCGAGACTTCCTCAGCTATTTTCGACATCCTTGCCACCAGTACAGGATAGCCATGGTCAATGAGATTGTTTGCTATGCATTCAGCTGCAAAGCTTTTACCTGTTCCGCAGTCACCATACATCAGGAGTCCGTTACCTTTCAACAGTTTTTCAGGAAAATGTTCAGCAAATGACCTGCAGTGTGCCATCATCGGCTGTTTCCCGTTGTCGTTCTCGAATCTGTGATTCTTAAAGTCAGGATCCTCAGCCGCTCCAGTACGGGAACGTTCTATGTCTTCATACTCGAGTTGCTGCCGAAAAGCAGCGTCCTTGCTCTTTTCTGCTTCTGCTTCACATTTGCACATGCACCATGGTGTGCGGTCAACACCGAAGAAGGAGATTCGTGTCTGTTTAGGTGTTCTGCATTTTTCGCAGTAATACAGTCCGTCCTCTTCGTTCATGTAACATCCTTCCGGAACTGAGTCCGGCTGAGGGATGGAGTCCAATACTTCAGCAAACAGATTCATCAAATCACCTCGTTACAAATTTAAGCATCGCCTTTTCAATCTTTTTGCGCTTTTTCTTTTCTGCTTTAGCTTCTGCCTGAGCTTCGTTGCGGTCTTTTCTTGCTCTTTCAAGTTCTTCCGTCATACAACCAAGCATTCCCTTAAGATGTTCATGCTCCTTTTTGAGTGCATCCCACTGCTTGTCTCTGATTTCTATACCGCCTTCAAGTTCTTTTATTGTTTTCTTAAGGCGTTCGATTTCCTGAGTAAGCGCTGAATTTTCCTGTGTAAGCTTAATGTTCTCCTCGTCAAGCTTTGTGTTTTCTTCCTCAAGCCAGTCGTCCGACCTGCCAATCAGAGCTTTTTCAGATTCCTGATAAGCTTTTATCGTTCTCTTAAGCTCGTCTCCGTCAACCTTTAAGTGCTTAGCAGCTGTCTCGATAAATTCTTCCAGAGGGGTTTTCTCTTCCTTAGTCTTGCTGTCGATGATTTCCTTTATCTTTTCCGCATCGTGACGTTCAGCTGCTTTCAGAGCTTCGTCAATCTCTTCGTCAGTGAATCCTGCTTTCTCTTCCTGCTCCGGTTCTTCCTGTACTGGTTCTGACTTTACAGGTGCCGGCTCCTGAGCTTCACCCTTTGTCCACTTCTCGAATTTCTTAAGAGCTGCGGCATAATCACTTGGGAATGCTCTCTTAAGCTCGAGGTACTGATAACCGCTCTTGAATAATTCACAGATGATATCTGACTTAAATACACCGTTTTCAGCAGCAAGTGTTCTGACACAGTGTCCTTTGTTGGCTGATTCCTGATATTTTTTTGTTATTTCTTCAAAATTCATGGTCTTTACTTCCTT
>JAZUIH010000046.1:0-35976 GCA_045642145.1 Oscillospiraceae bacterium
AATCCTGCCGAATTAATTCTGTCGATGAACTTCTGCCTGTCAGGCAGAAGTCCGAGGAGGGCCGCTGTCAGCATATCCCCTGCCGCTCCCATTCTGCATTCGATATACAGGGTTTTCATTATTTACCTCCGATATGATTAATCATACTTGCCTGATAACCGGCACCGAAACCGTTGTCTATATTAACCACACTGACACCGCTTGCACAGGAATTCAGCATTGAAAGAAGGGCTGATATCCCGCCGGCACCGGCGCCGTATCCGACACTCGTAGGCACTGCTATAACCGGACAGTCAGCAAGTCCGCCCACCACACTGGCAAGCGCCCCTTCCATTCCGGCTATTGCAATAATCACTGATGCCTTCATTATATCCTCAGTATGTGCAAGAAGACGGTGAATCCCCGCTACTCCCACATCATAAACTCTGTTTACTCTGTTGCCGAGAAATTCAGCTGTCACAGCTGCCTCCTCAGCGACAGGGATATCGCTTGTTCCGCCTGTCATCACAAGTATTGTCCCCAGTCCGTCCGGCTCCGGAAAATCTCCTGTAACACCTGTATGTGAAACAGAGTCATACTTCAGTCTGAAAGACTGTGATACCTTTTCCGCTTTTTCCTCAGACAGTCTGGTAATAAGAATACGACTGCAGCCTCCTGCAGTCATAGTGCTGATTATTCCGTTTATCTGTTCAGCAGTCTTGCCTGCGCCGTAGATTATTTCATTTACGCCCTGACGGACTGAACGGTGCAGATCAACATTTGCATACCCTATGTCCTCAAAGGGAGCCTGCCTTACCTTTAAAACCGCAGTCTCAGGAGACAAACTGCCTTCTGAGACTGCTTTCATAATCTGATATAATTCTTTCTGGTCCATCTTACTTTTTGGCAAATGTACTTCTGAGTACACCTGACGGATCGCTCTTTATAAGAACGCCGAGCCAGATTACTGCGCCGAGAAGAACAGCTGCAAGACCAAGGAATGAATCGTTGAGCATATCTGCCGGAGCAGGAGTAAAGTATTCAGCACCTGCCTCAAGATATTCAACTACTGCATCAACCATCCACATAAGTGATGCTGCCCAGTATGTCATACAGAGTGTGCCGATTTTCATTTTTCTTGCGTTTGAGTTTGTATACCATACTGCAGTTGAAATAACTGCTGCTGTCATAGCTATAAGTAATGTCATGAGTCAGCACCTTCAGTCTGCACTCCGGCATTTTTTCTGTTCTTTTCAATGATGCTGCTTATACCGCAGATGCATGCCCATGCTGCCGTTGTTACCACAGCCATAGCAACTCCTGATGTTGCCATTTCGTGAAGCATTTCTGCTGTGTCAGCAGGATTTGATGCTGCTGTAAGGAACGGGAAGAACGGTGTTATTTCGCCGTGCCAGATGTGTTCAAAAGCAAGAAGTGCTGAACCGCCCCAGAGCATTTTGTTAAGCCATCCGAGCTTCTCTGAAAGTCTTATTTCTGAAACAGCTGACTTACTGTTCTTAACTTCCTTTGATTTTACAATTGCAGTTGCAGCTGTTGTAATAACTGCTTCAACTATAGGTACGCATACACAAGCCATAATTATTATCCTCCGTAAGTTTTATATACCGTAAATTTTATATATCAACCGCATACTCTGCGATTAACTGTCTGTCTGTTACCTGTCCGCAGATGAAAGAACCTCATTCATACTTCCTGTTCTGTACCCCTGAAGGTCAAGACTGATGTATGAAAAGCCGGCACTTCTGAATTCGGAAATGATCCTGCTGCGTTCCCCGAGAACCAGCTCAAACTGCTCCGGCAGAACTTCTATACGTGCTGAATCTCCGTGAACACGGACTCTGAACTGCTTTAATCCTGCTTCTGCAAGAACACGCTCCGCGCGTTCTGCCATCCTGAGCTTTTCCGCGGTAATTTCATCACCGTAGGGAATTCTGCTCGCAAGACAGGCAAATGAAGGTTTGTTCCAGGTTTTAAGGTTATACCTTTCTGAAAGAATACGTATTTCCTTTTTTGAAAGCTCAGCCTCCCTGAGAGGACTGAGTACTCCGAGCTCTGCCACTGCGCGCATACCGGGCCTGTAGTCACTGCAGTCATCAGTGTTTGAACCCTCGGCAACACAGCTGATACCATTTGCTTCAGCATACTCAAGAATCATGCTGAAAAAATGTTTCTTGCAGTGATAGCATCTGTCCGGCGGATTGCTTCTGAAATCAGCTGTCTCAAAAGGATCAGCATAAATAACCTTCTGCCTTATACCGAGACTTTTGCAGAACTCCTCCGCTTCGGCAAGCTCACTTTCCGGTGTCAGGCAGGAACTGACCGTAACAGCCACAGCCCTGTCTCCGAGAACCTCACCGGCTGCCGCAAGAAGAAATGACGAATCAACTCCGCCTGAAAAAGCAACCGCCAGGCTGTCATACGACGCAAGTACTGACTTCAGCCTGTCAAGCTTAAGGCTACAGATATCCATAGTGATGTTCCCCTTTCACCAAACCTGTTAACATTATAACATGTAATTTGTGGAAATGCAATAGTACGCTAATAAAGGCTAATAAAATAAATTTTTCGGATAAAACTGTTTTGAATATAAGAATGAAAAAGCCAAAAAAGTTTTTTCGTTTTATTTTTTCACAAGATCCTTTATAACCTCACCGGCTATAATAAGTCCGGCTACAGACGGAACAAATGCATTTGAACCCGGTACGCTTCTTCTTGCTGAAGTAAGTGTTTCGGTTTCAGATGAGGACTGCTCACTCTCGGCTCTGTATTCTGCCACCGCCTTTTCATCAGGTGCTGCAGGCAGCTCCTCGGAGTAAACTACCTTAAGCTTCTTTATTCCCATACGCTTAAGTTCATACCTCATCGCTCTTGCAAGAGGACAAACCTGGGTTTTGTATATATCAGTTACCTTAAAGGCAGTCGGATCAAGCTTGTTTCCGGCTCCCATTGATGAGATAACCGGGACCCCCGCTTCGTCTGCCCTTTTAACTATTTCAAGCTTTCCCTTAACTGTATCTATAGCATCAACAATATAGTCATACTGAGTGAAGTCAAACTGATCTGCTGTATCAGGCATATAAAAGCACTTGTAAGTATTTACCTTTGTATCAGGACAGATATCGAGAATACGGTCTCTCGCAGCATCAACCTTGTACTTTCCTACTGTACTGTGAAGGGCGATAATCTGGCGGTTAAGATTTGTAAGGCACACTGTGTCACTGTCTATCAGGTCAAGTGTACCGACTCCGCTTCTGGCAAGCGCCTCAACTGCATATCCGCCGACTCCTCCTATTCCGAAAACAGCTACCCTGCTGTTTCTGAGTTTTTCAGTGGCATCCGCACCGAATATTAATTCCGATCTTGAAAACTGACTAAGCATGTATTTGTCCTTTCATGAAAAAAGTCAGCGGCAGAACTTTCATGCCGCTGACTCTATATTAGCACACTATTAATCTGTAAGTCAATGCGAAATCAGTTATTGCTGAAAAGCGGTGTTGAGAGATATCTGTCACCTGAGTCCGGAAGAAGTGCAACAATAACCTTGCCCTTGTTTTCAGGACGTGATGCCAGAATCTTTGCAGCCTTAAGCGCAGCACCTGAAGATATACCAACAAGAATACCTTCGCTTACTGCAAATGCTCTGCCTTCTTCAAACGCATCTTCATTTTCTATTGTGATAACTTCATCGTAGATCTTTGTGTTAAGCACGTCAGGTACAAATCCGGCACCGATACCCTGAATCTTGTGAGGACCTGCTGTGCCCTGTGAGAGAACCGGGCTTGTTGCAGGTTCAACTGCAACTATCTTAACGTCAGGATTCTTTGACCTGAGGTATTCACCGACACCTGTTACTGTACCGCCTGTACCTACGCCTGCTACGAAGATATCAACCTTTCCGTCTGTCTGATCCCAGATTTCCGGACCTGTTGTTGCCTTGTGAACTGCAGGGTTGGCAGGGTTAACAAACTGGCCGAGGATAACTGAACCTTCAATTTCCTTATTAAGCTCCTCTGCCTTTGCAATAGCGCCCTTCATGCCCTTTGCACCTTCAGTAAGAACAAGCTCTGCACCGTATGCACCGAGGAGATTTCTTCTTTCAACACTCATTGTGTCAGGGAGTGTGAGAAGTGCCTTATAGCCCTTGGCAGCTGCAACTGCTGCAAGTCCGATACCTGTGTTTCCGCTTGTCGGTTCGATAATTGTTGCGCCCGGCTTAAGTATGCCCTTCTTCTCGGCGTCTTCAATCATTGCAAGTGCAACACGGTCCTTTACTGATCCTGCAGGATTGAGGTATTCAAGCTTTGCAAGAATAACTGCGTCCTTTACGCCAGCCTTTGCCTGATAGTTGTTAAGCTGAAGAAGCGGTGTTTTTCCGATTAATTCTGATGCGCTCTGTTTAATATCTGCCATGATAAATTCCTCCGTTAAATTACTGTTACTGCCTTCAGACCGGTATACCGGTTAAGAAAAACACTGGTAAAAAACCGGTTATACAGGCGGCAGTTAAAAAATATTTCCTACTTATCCTACTGTATCAGTAGGATTCCTTTGTTTAAATAATACACTATCAACATCTGTTTGTCAATAGTGTTTCTGAAAAAAGATTTTTTCTCTTTCCGTGTTTTTATTATATACCTCTTTTCATTTTTTGTCCAATACCATAAATGAATACCGTGCTATAGTCTGAATCTATAGCACGGTATCAGTACTGTGTTTACAGCCACTTGTCTGTTAGTTAATTATTCGTAGTTAAGATATATACCGCACAGGTCCTTCTCACCATGATATATATACACATCAATAAAGGTATCAGACGGTTCGCTGATATCTATTGTTATTGTTTTGCCGTGTGATCTGTTCATACTAAAGGAATATGTACTGTAGCCAATCACCATATTTCCGCTTCGTCCGTTTGTATAGTCACTGAATACGAGTGTAACGGACTTCGGCTTTTTTTCATTTTCCAGAATAATTGCTGTATTTACTTCACTACCGTTTTTGGTTCCTCTTGAAAGTGTGAGTTCATCCGAACCATCCTCCGGTCTGAAAACCTCATCTTCTTCAAAGTAAAGAAATACATCTTCAATCTGTAAATCTGAACCTTTCTGATAATAACAGTTGAAACGTATATACTCCGGATAAGTCTGGAAGTTACGCGGGTTCAGGAGAAGCTCGTAATAATTTCCGGATTCTAAATATATAGTATCACGAAAACGGCATTCAGGAGCACCATTGTATATACTATAAACACCAGTCATACATTCAAGCGCTGCATTTTCAGAATTACCGCTGAAGGTTACTCCGAAACCAGTAAACAGCTTGCCGTTATATCCGAGGTCAGAAAACTTATACCACTTATTTAACTCGAACTTACCGCCTGTTTTGCTTTCAAGGCTCATATATTCTATTCCTGAACTTCCCATCATCCTGCTCTGTTTAGCTATTTCCGAATACTCTTCCGGAACATTTTCCGTAACCACAGGGGCTTCAGTGGTTACTGCCGGAGATATTACTGTTGTAACAGGTGCTGTTTCCGCTGACGTAACCGCTTCCGTTACAGTTGTAACAGGTACTGTTGTCTCTGCTGTGGTTACCGGAGGAATATAAGGCTTATAAGTCTTTGTCACCGCCGGCATGTTATCCTCAGGTTTTTTCCAGCTTATTTCCATTGTTTTGCCTGACACAGGACTGCTCGTACTCTTCGCATGACTGAGAAGGACAAAGTTTCCGAAAACCTTTCCGTTTGACTCACTGAGAACTGCATCATCCTTATCAGCCGAATAAATAATCTGGTCTTCGCTCTTCCGGTTTACGAGTGTCATCCTGCTTATTCTGTAATTTTCCTTATCAATAACAAGCTCCTTAACCTCGTAACCGCTTTTGTGATTATCATTTTCAAATACTGTACGCTCACCGTTGAGCTTTTCGCACTTTGCATTTATCTCACTTACCAGTCCGGACAAATCATTCATACCCGGTGTACCCCTTAATGAAAAGTACTCCTTAGTAACAGTCTCAGCACCTGCAAGGTAGTTTTTAGCGTCTGTAAGAACAACCTTTTCATCAGACCGGTCAACATAGGACTCAAACACAGGAACTGAAACTGCAGCCATTACTCCTATAACTGCCACAACAATTATCGTTTCAGCAAGCGTAAATGCCTTCATTCTGATTCTGTTTTTTTTCATAAAAACACCCCCGAAGTCATACTCTTTTTTCGAATTATAACCATATCCCCTATATATATTATATCGCAAAATACACACATTATTCAATAGATGCCAATAAGTTTGTATTATTTTCTACATTTGATACAGTTATTGTATATTCTGATGCATACAAATTATTTGTATGCATATACATACAGACAAAAATATTGACCATGCCCGGAAGACATGGTCAACTATTTTACTTTCACATTATGTACATCAGTGCTTCCTTAACGAAATCATACTCAGCTGAAGCTGTGAAATCACTGACTGTATCGTATTTTTCATACAGTTACTTCGTATATTTCTCTGCCTTCAATTTCCGGAACATCTTCATTTTTCACATCATCAGTTTATCCGGATTTAACAGATTGTCAGAATTCACCGCCGTGCAGTCTTGCTCTTATATCAGCAAGGCTTTCGTCGCGAAGAAGCTTTCCGTCTCTGAACACAGGAACAAGGAGATTGTTTTCAAGTGCATTTACCTCGTCAATGGTAAGCTCATCTCTGTAAAGAACATCATCACCCTCACGGTATACATAACACATACCCTTCTGTGATTTTTTGAAATTAGCACCCCTGACCTTGTCTGTCTTCGGATCCTTGAATATCTGTCTCTCTGTACCGTTCACAATGCTGTTTGTTGCCTTGAGAGCCTGGCCGAGAGAATCACGTGTTACGTACTGGTAGGTAAATGAACCTATTCCGAGAGTCACGTTTGATGCGGCAAATCCCATACGGTCAAGCAGGTCATAAATTCTGCATGCTCTCTCATAAGTTATGGCATCGCCGTAAATTACTCCGATATGTCCGTCAAGCACTTTGTATCCCTTGTCGTTTATATATCCGCCGAATTCGTTCCAGAGACATCTGACTGTACCGAGTTCCTCAGGAGTGTATTCTCTGCCTTCCTCAAGCTCGCAGACTGTTCCGCAGATGATTTCAACAGGATCACCGGAGTCTCCTCTTACTATTATTTTACCGTCACGGCTCATAATGCTCTTCTTAAGTGAAGGGATGATGCCGGTTACTACGTTCCAGTAATCATATGTATCAGATACGATGCTGAGAGGACCGGTTCTGAAAACATCCTCAATAAGGTGACGGTAGCATTCCTCTTCTCCGTCGCGTCCGTATGAGCTCATTACACTGTGCTCAGTTGATGGAACACCGCGTCCGACTGTTTCCTTTGTGCAGTCGCAGTTGTAGTACTGTTCAAGCCACGGAATGGCACCTATAGTCGCTGTTCCTGTAAATGAAAGCAGGTGCGCAGCGCTGCTCTTTTCCGCACTCTCAATGGATGTCATGCCTCTCATTGAAAAATCGCCGCATGCAGAGCTTTTAATGCACGGAAGTCTGTCAGAGCATTCGTTCTGAATCATTTTTCCGTTTTCATAATCAACACGGAAGACTGCATTTTCAGAAACGGTTTTGTCATAATAGCTGTTTACAACCTGACGGTATGCATAGGCAACAGTTGCGGAATTCATAGTGTGCCATATATTCACCGAAATAAATGTTTCAAGGTAGTTTACCAGCCATCCGAATCCGCTTACAGTATTTGAAATCTCATAGACAGGAGTTTTGATATTTACTCTTGTGCCCTCTGCAACAGCCTTTATCTGAACCGGAAGATATCCAAGGTCATACAGCTTCTCAATCTCTGATGTATCAGCTGCCTGCACTGTCATTGCTGCAGAAATCAGTCTTCTGTATTCATCAAGAAGCTCTTCCCTGTCTCTTCCGAAGAAATTTTCGTTAAAGTAGTTAATCAGGTATTCCTTCACAAAAGCCTGCATACCGAACACTACAGCCTTGTCTGTATAATCGTATCTTGACATTCTCGGTGTCCAGTATGATACCAGATACTCAAGTCCCGGTGTATATGCCAGGTGGTGAATAGTCTTGTAAAAGTCAGTTAATACAAGCGGATTAGCCTTTCTGATGTCCATAGTTTATTCTCCTTCCTGTCTGAAGCTCTTTATTATTTCTATAAGTTCGTGTTTTTCTGTAAAAATTGAGTCAGTGGTGTATATTCTGTCCACGAGTCCGCTGCTTATAAGGTCACCTGTAAGAACAGTATTCTCGCAGTGGGTTACATAGAGATAAATTTCAGATGCACCTGCTTCCCTGAGTTTCCTTGCAGAGTGATAGAATGTACCGCCCTTGCTGCATATATCATCAGTTATAAGAACTCTGAAAGGGGCTGAAGGTATGCTGCCCGAAAGCTCAAGGCCTTCAATCTTTCCTGTTCTCCAGTCACGTTTCTTTTCGCCCTTTATATACGGAAGCTTTATAGCTGACTCATACTTTTTTGCACATCCGGCATCCGGATAGAACATGATATCCTTCTCAGGGTCAAATCCGGTTCTCTTCATAACATCCTCGATCAGAGGCATATGCGGTACGCGTTCTATTCTGTCTATAAGCGCCGCAGAAACATCTGAATGCGGATCATATACTTTTACACATTTAAAATTCAGACTGTTTAAAAATGAGGCAAAATACTTAAGTGTAAAAACCTCGTCCTTATTCTTAACCCTGTCCATACGTGCATTCGGAATATACGGCATCTCAAGTACAATATCCGCATCACTGTGTGATCTGATATGGTTTACTGTATAAAAAATATCCGCCATCTCCGAGTTGCTGTCAAAGCACCAGGTAACTCTAACACATTCCCCCTCCGGAACCTCCATCCTCAGCGAAGTGGTTCCGTCCGGAAAATAAGTATTTTCAACAATCTTCCCGTTAATCTTAATCATCCTGTCTTCTCTCCTCTTCCGTTTTTTCATCCTGCGAAGGGTTTAAGGGACGACCGCAAAGCCCCTTCCCGCATTTTCTCATCAACCTGCAGACTTTCAGCGAAGGGTCCAAGGGGCGACCGCAAAGCCCCTTCCAGCGTTTTCTCATCAACCTGCAGACTTTCAGCGAAGGGTTTAAGGGGCGACCGCAAAGCCCCTTCCCACGTTTTCTCATCAACCTGCAGATTTCCCAGCGAAGGGTCCAAGGGGCGACCGCAAAGCCCCTTAATTAATACTGCGCCACATTAACCTGACATACCTTCATCGCCTCAAGCGCATTTCTGTGGCTCTCAGGTGTAACCCCGGCACAGCAGTTCTCATAAACTGTAATATCAGTTTCAGGTGAAAACGCCCTGATCAGCATCGCATTGCTGATTACGCATATATCAGTGCAGAGCCCTGTCATATATACCTCATCAGGATTTTCCTCACTCATAATCTCAGCAAGCTCATCAGAACCGAATGTAACCTTGTC
Source organism: Oscillospiraceae bacterium (assembly GCA_045642145.1). Classification (GTDB taxonomy): domain Bacteria; phylum Bacillota; class Clostridia; order Oscillospirales; family Ruminococcaceae; genus HUN007. The sequence goes on from JAZUIH010000046.1 coordinate 9,489, forward strand.
TATAATCCTTGCCCTGCCGTAAGCCTCTGTATTTTTAAGTGCATCGCAGATTTCCCATCCCTCGGTTCCTTCGATACAGTGCTTCACCGGAAGCTTCTTTCCCTCAAGTGTTTCGAGATAGTTGTCAAAGTGAGTATCCCTTGTGAAAATAACCTCACCGTCAAATTCACTGACTGCCTTTACAACAGCCGGTACAATGCTGACAGCTTCAGCTGTTCCAAGTGATCCGTCAATAAAATCATTCTGCATATCAATTACCATGAGTATCTTTTTCATATCATCATATCCTTTCCTGTTTCTCTTAGGTTCGTTTACTCCTAAGAACTTTATGCTTTTATTATAACAGCATTTCTGACTCCTGTCAATAGTTTTTTATGATTTTTTTCTGTAGAGCACAGCCCTCTTGTGCTGGCCGCCCTCATCCGACTGCATGGTCTTCTCCATCTTTTTGTCGTACAGTCTGTGTACAACCTCCTTGCTCACCTTTCGTCCCTTTACAAGCGCATAGACAGCCTGCATCTGCGGAATACTGAATTTTTCCGGAAGCAGCATGAAAATAAATTCATTTGTATCAATACCGTTCCTGATATAATAGATAGCATCCGTAATAATTCTCACATGGTCAAATGCAAGCGTTCCCTTCACACACTCAGTCACAGCCGAATCATTTTTCTCTGTAACGTCTGTTTCAAGAAGAACGCCGTTTTCATTGGAAAACACGGCAGAAAATCCGTTTTCCGTCTCAGTTATCCCAACATCAAACCAGGCTGCATCCGATGCGTCACTTGATGCACACACAACATCACTGCTTGCGCTGACAAGTGAAATATACGCACACGAAATGATTCTGCCTCTCGGGTCACGCTCCACATCACTGTAGGTACGGAACTGTCTGAGATACGGCTCCTTCAGTCCGGTCTCCTCTGTAAGCTCACGGGCAGCACACTCCTCAATTGTTTCATTCATCCTCAGAAATCCGCCCGGAAGTGCCCACATATCACGGTACGGGTGCTCTCCTCTTTTTATAAGCATAAGAGTAAGCTTTTTCTCTGCACTTTTTTTCGGATTGTCCGGAACTACATCCCTGACTGCAAAAACAGCCATATCAGCTGCAACTGAAGGTCTTTCGTAGTCAGTTATGCTGTATCCGTCAATAAATTCTTTTTCGTTCATCTGGTTTATCCTTTCAGTGACGACCTTTCAGCGTTCATTTACAGGTGAACTGCATTTTTGCCGTACACAATAATAATTCGGTATATACAATATATTTTTATAGTCAGCGACAAAAAATATTTTGTCGCTGACTATTAGCCGATTTGCACGGAGCTAACGAGGCGAAGGCGAAGTATAATTTCCGCAGGCTACTGCTGTCAGCGGCTGTGCAAGGCACTATAATATCCGCCGCTTCCGGCTCTGTGTTTTGAACAATAATCATATCATTGATTATATTTTTTTGTTGATAAAGGCAAGAAAAATAAAAAAAGGTCTTGCATTCATTTAAAAACTGTGATATAATACAAATATCAACTTAGCATCCATAAATTTTATGTATGCTATGTGAAGAAGGAGGAATTTGTATGAAAACAATTATTTCAGCTAAAAAAATGAACATCCCACAGGCTTTTGACGAGTACGCTAAGGAGAGAATCGATTCAAGATTATCAAAGTTTTTCGGTGACGATGCAGATGCAAAAATCGTTATGTCTGAAATTAAGAATCAGATCGTTGTCGAACTTACTGTAAAATACAACAATATTATTTACAGATCAGAAAAAAGCGCAGTTGACAAAAACGATGCATTAGACGCAACAATTGACAAGATTATCAGACAAATTCGCAAGAACAAGACAAGAGTTGAAAAGAAACTCAAGGAAAATGCTTTTGCAGCTGCATTTGCTGACACAGTAGAAGAACAGTATGACTTCGAAGTTGTTAAGCACAAGAAGTTTACAATGCGTCCTATGGACGTTGAGGAAGCTATCCTTCAGATGAATCTTCTCGGACACAGCTTCTTTATGTTCAGCAACGCAGAAACGGGTACTGCAAACGTTGTTTACAAGAGAGCAGACGGAAACTACGCTGTTCTTGAACCTGAAGTTTAATCAGTAAGCCACTACTGCAGCGATTCCGCTGTAATGATAAACCTGCCCTGCAAAGGGTCCACTACACTGCACGAAGACCGCCTCTTACCGGGCGGTCTTCGTGCGTCTGTTCATCCGAAATAACCCGAAAAAAAATATCATTTTCACTTTCTGTAATTGTTGACATAAGACAGGTGTTGTGATAAAATATCCTTAAAAAAACAAAAAAGGAGTCATGAAAATGAAAAAGCTATTGTCAAAGTTCGACTATAATGCTCCGGTAATAATCACCTTTACCATAATTGCATTTGCAGTCCAGTTAATCAGTTCCTTCCCGGGAACAAGAGCGTTTCACAGTCTGTTTGTGGTATCAAGAGGCTCACTCTTAAATCCGATTTTCTATCTGAGACTTTTTACACATATCATCGGTCACAGCGGATGGGCACATCTGACCGGAAACTTCAGCTTCATCCTTATACTCGGACCTATGCTTGAAGAAAAATACGGCAGTCACAGACTCACACTGATGATACTGATTACCGCTCTCCTTACTGCAGCCATCAACATCGTTTTCTTCAACGTTGCACTCTGCGGCGCAAGCGGAATAGTATTTATGTTCATTCTTCTCGCATCATGCGGAAACATAAAGGAAGGTTCAATTCCTGTTACACTCATTCTCGCAGGTGCGTTCTACATCGGAAAGGAACTCATCGATTCACTCGGTCACGATAACGTATCACAGCTCTCACACATACTCGGAGGACTTATCGGAGCCGCATTCGGCTTCCTCTTCGCACCAAAGGAAAACCAGAAGCTCATTCCGTACTGATAATACAGTAATGCACACACATCAGGATGTATCTTTACGATACATCCTGATTTTTTTCATGTTACTTTATGGCGCTGTTTATTCACTCAGAAACCAGATATCTCTGTTCTCAAATTCCCTTCCTTCAAGATATGAGAGAAGATTCGGCTCATCAGTTTTTCTGAACATGAGCCTGTATGCGCAGAGAGCCTGATATCTGAACCCGTACTTTTCGTTTGCCTCTCTGTTTCCGTACTTGGTATCACCTGCTATCGGACAGCCTGTAAATGCCATATGCGCTCTTATCTGATGTGTTCGTCCGGTTACAAGCTCAACCTCTGCAAGAACAGCATTCTTATAGTTTTCATCTATAACCCTGTACTTTGTGATTATCTGTCTGCTTCCCTCAAACTCATCCTTCCTTACGGTAACGGTATTTGTGGCACTGTCCTTCCTGTGCCACGCCGTCAGTGTAGCCTTTGGCCTGTCCGGCTTTGCAGTGAGCAGACAAAGGTACTTCTTGACCACATTGTCTTCCTTGATCTTTTTATTGATTTCCCTGAGTGCTGCTGCATTTTTTGCTCCTATAACAATACCTGCAGTATTCCTGTCAAGCCTGTTGCACAGAGCCGGAGCAAATGAGTTTTCCTCATCCGGCCTGTACTCCCCTGTCTTTATCAGATAATTCTTAAGACGGTCCGCAAGTGTATCCTCATCATTTCTGCTGTCGCTGTGAACTATAACCCCGGGCTTTTTGTTCAGAAGAATGATATTCTCATCGTCATATATTATTTCATCATTTGACAGAGCCCTGCCGTTTTTTGGCCTGACCGTCTTTTCACTTTTCTGCTTTCCGAGAAGCTCATCACTGATAAAAATCTTCAGCTCATCGCCTTCACTGAGCCTTGTTGAAATATCGCAGCGTCTGCCGTTAAGCTTGATGTTTTTTGTTCTTATAGCCTTGTACATTACGCTTTTCTGAAGTTCCGGAAAAGCCTTGGTTATAAATTTGTCAACACGCTGGTCAGCATCATTGCTTCTGATTATAAACTGTTTCATATAAATTCCTTACTGTTTCTCTTTAAATTCAGTAAATGCAGAGATGACGAATTCAGTGAGTCCCTGCATTCTGCAGTATAGTATAACATACGACAGTATTTTTCGTCAACGAAAAAATATTTCTGTCACCTTCTCTGTACGCAATATGTAAATTTACATAATTTTTGATTCAGATTTCATTTGACTTTGTGCAGTTTTTCTGATATAATGTATATACGGCGGACGTGAAAATATTTCACGTCCGGTGATGATTATATGATATAAGGGGTCATATCATGGGAATAAGAAAAAAATATCTTTCATCAATGCAGCAGATTTCGTGCTGTATTATGAAACTGAAAAAGCTTTATCTGACTGAAAAATATACCGGCTCAGGCTCAGTGCTTCACATTGCCGACATCCTTAAGGCAGAAGGTGCCGGCCGTGTTCTCATCATTGCAGACAGTAATGTATACCGCAGAGGGCTGACAGCTTCCTTTGAAAAAAAGCTTACTGAATACGGAATCAGGTATGCTGTTTTTGCAGAAGACCGCCTTTGCGTCAATTCTGAAACCCTTGAAAGGGTTCTTGACAGGTACACGGAAAACATCTGTGACTCAGTCATGGCGATAGGCGGCGGAACTGTAATGGATCTTGCAAAGCTTACCGCACTTATGGCCGCAAATCCGACCAGAAACATCTCATACTTTCTTGACTTTACTGCTACGCCAAAAAAAGCCGTACCGCTGTACGCTGCACCAACTACTCCTGCAACCGGGTCAGAGGTGTCACTTCTCTCATTTTATACTGACAGCAGCGGAAAAAAATGTCCGGTACTCTCATCTGAATTTGTTCCGCGTGCAGCTGCTCTGGATCCTGACTTTCTCATGTCACTCAGTCCTGAGATGATTGCGTACTGCGGAATGAGTACGCTTACACGTGCAGTTGAGTCATATATAAGCACATACTCCGAGAGATTTTACCGTGACACGGTAAATGCACCGAAGGCCTGCAGAATGGTTTTCGAAAACATTTATGATGCGTATATAGACTCTGAAAATAAAAACGCAAGACTCAATCTTATGAAGGCAGCATACTATGCGGGAATTTCCTTCAGACGCGCTTCCGGCGGATACGTTGAGGCACTTTCTAACCGGATGTCGGAGCTCTACGGAATTCACCACGGAAAAGCGGATGCAGTTCTGCTGCCGGTTATTCTCGAGGAATACATGCCTCAGGCAGTCAGTGACCTCTCGGCAATCGCATATCACTGCGACTTCACGGATGACAGAAGCAAGGAGGTCCAGAACGCCTTCAGACTCATAGAACAGATACGTGACATTAACAGCATGCTCGGTATTCCTGAGTACATCGATGAACTCAGTGACACGGATATCAGCCTTATTGTAAAACGCGCCCAGGCTGACGCAAGACTCTGCGGATGTCCGAGAATTTTTACTGACTCCGAACTTGAACATATTCTTTTTGATTTTTCATATAAAAAAAATGCCGGATGATTTTCATCCGGCATTCGTTTATCTCCAGAAGGAAATAATGCTTTCAAGTTTATAGGCAACCTCAGGATATATATAATACCCCTCCTGATACCTGAATGTCTGGTTTATAAGCTGAACGCCCTCTATATAGAGAACCCAGACAAGTGAAAAACATACAAAGCCTGTAATAAGCTTCTTTATAGTCGTGTTCTTTGTTTTCTTAAGAATCCAGAGCATAACAGCATAGGAACCGATAATCACCTCAACGGAAAAGTCACCCATATATCTTACTGCATAACCGCTTTCCCATACAGAAGCAATTATAATTACCGGCGCAGCAAGACAAGGCAGTGCAACCTTAAGCAGGTTTACTGTCTTCTGCTTTCTGTCAGGGAACTCTCTGAGAGCCCTGTATCCGGCAAGATAAAACCAGGTTACCGGTACAAGCATAAACAGGCCGGATGAATTCAGTGTGTTAAGAGTGTCAACGTAGAAATAGCCCGAACTGTGCATATGCTGGAACTGTGTCTTTACAAAAGGATAATCGGTAAGCAGCACCGGCGGGTTGAACAGATAGTTGTAAAGTGCAACTACTGAAAACTTAAGGTGGAACTGAGACCTTGTAAAGTCATTTATCGTAAGCGAATACTGTATTCCGAAGTCAAAAGGAGAACCGAATCTCACGTAATTATATGTCATCTGACAGATTCCGAGAACTGCCATAGGAACAAATGCACAGAGCATATACTTTACAGATTTTCCGTTTATGTATTTTTTAACTCCTGTTCCGGATACAGCAGCCACACCTGAGGCTCTCGGTACAGCCGCTATCATAAAGCCTGCAGCGCATATACAGTAAACAGCGAGTGTAGGTCTGCTCAGAACCGCCAGTGCGAAAAACAGTGATGCAAGAGCAGTCTTCGGATATGATATTCTGTCTCCTGATACAATACCTGACCTGAACAGAAAATACATTGACCACGAAATAAATGCAAGCCCGGCTGCAAGCGCAATCTCATAAAAATCAGGTCGTCCGAGGCTGTACCAGAGACCGCTCGATACCTGAAGAATAAAGAGACAGGCCAGTACTATTCCGGATGACACATCAGAAAACCATCGTCTTATAAATTCCATATACATCATGGAGATGCCGGCAAATGCAATAAACGCAAACACCAGAATTGCCAGCTCATTCGGACAGTAATATCCGGTTATAAGATTGTACGGAAGGAAAAGCAGAATAACCGGAGCGATACCGTAGTACGAATAATAGTGTCCGTTGTAAAACACGTGATCCCATGCATAGTCGGAACCTGCCTGGTCTCTCTGGTTTTCATCATACGGATTGTCAAGCTCATAAAGAAAATCCTCAGTTTCCCTGTCAAGATAAACATGCCCCTTCTTGAAGGCTTCAACAAGCTCCTCAGAAACCTGGTTTCCGCTTTCCGAACGGATTATTTCAGACCATGTTTTATCAGATAGCTTGTAGTCAATCATAGTATATGAGCCAAGCATAAAAACAAGTGTCATGATGTAGGCTGCAAGTTCACAGAACTTCCTCTGCTCAGAAAATTTTACAGACAGAAAACCGCCTGACACCAGACTGAAAATAAATGCCGAAACACATACTATTGCAAAAAATCTGATGTACTGAATATTAAACGGAACAGGTAAATTGAATACAACCCTTGAGAAAGAAACTCTCTCACCTTCCGGAGCCTTCATATTTATCCTGACAGATTTTATTTTTCCTGAGAGATCACACTGTGCATAGTGGGAGCCGGGACAGTTTGTAACTATCTCAGAATTGATTATCCCTGTTCTGTATTCCATTGAATGTGTTTCATCCATGGTATCAATAGAGAACGGAACTGCTCTCACATACGGATCACAAAACTTCATGTCAATGAAAACCGTACTTACAGGAATATCCGGATTTGCTATCTCAGCGGAAAAATCTCCTGTTTCCCTTGTAAGAACAATACTGTCGTCAAGCTGATATCCGCCGCTTATGACAGAAATATCAGAAGCTGTGAACTCCTTAACCGGATAACTGCCGGTCCATGTTCTGTATGAAGGAATATTGAAAAGAGTCAGTTCAAGAAATGCAGCAACGGCTGCTGCCTTCATTATGAACATGAGTTCCTTTCTGACTGAGGCTGCAGGAAGATAAGGGATAAAGCATGAAACTGCCGAAACAAGTGCGCAGAATGTATATGCTCCCTGATACGGACCTTCTTTCATTATACCAAAGCTTGACAGAAGAGATATAACCACTGCCGCAGCTGTAAGAATCAGAGGCAGGAAGCTCTTTAATGTCCGTGTGTTTCCTTCGTTATATTTTAGTTTTTTAAATGATAGAAATAATACAGCAAAAGTAAGTATTATACAAAGAAAAAACAATACCACTGCCATTTACACTAATCCTTTCGAATGCTAATAATGTTTTCTACACAAAACATGGCGTCCCGTTCCGAGACGCCATACAGTTTTTTTCTGGTCACGGCTGTTTCGCCGTACAGTAGTTTATTGTATTACCGTATTACCATTCAGCGGTCATCATACCGTTGTCGTCGAAGTTTCTTTCAGTTCCTTCGTATTCATATCTGCCCGGTCTGATAACACCGTCTCCTCCGAAGAAGTATACAGTACCGTTAATGTTCTGGAATCCCTTCTGGAGAATACCTTCAGCATTGAAGTAATACTTGTTTCCGTTGATGTGCTGGTAACCTGATACGCCGTGTCCGTCAGGTGCAAAGTAGTACTCATCACCGTTTAATGTTATCCAGCCCTGAATTACAACACCGTCGTCGTTAAGGAAGTATCTCTGTCCTCTTACAGCGATATAGCCCTTCTGTTTGTTACCGTCATCATAGCTGAAGAAGTACTTGTATCCGTCGATGCTTCTGAAGCCCTTTGTCATAACACCGTTGCTCTCGAAGAAGCATGTCTTTGAATTATATGACTGCCAGCCCTTCTTCATAATACCGTCATCGCCGAAGTAGTATGTCATATAGTTAATTGTAACTTCACCTGTTGCAATAGTACCGTCTTCGTTAGTATAGTATGTAACCTTGTTGTTTTCGTCACCGTACTCTGAGAAACCGGCAGGTAATGTGTAGCCTTCCTCATCAAGGAAGTACTTCTTGCCGTCTATAGTGTTAAGTCCCTTGAAAGGTTCATTTTTGTCGTTAAGGAACTGCCTGCAGCCCTCATGTGACTTGTCATCCTTCTTGTCACCACTGTTGTCGTCCTCAGCCGGAACAGTTGTAACACTGCCTTCTTCAGCAGATGTTGTTTCAGCAGGACCTGTAGTTACCGCAGGTGTTGTTGTAACCTCAGCAGAATTGTCAGGACATCCGAATTCGTCAAATATATAAACTGTGTCATCAACCTTCAGCTCACCTGATGCCGCACTGAAATCCTCTGTGAAGTAGTGTGTACCGTCATCAAGAATCTTCCAGCCCTTTGCAAGCTGTCCGTCATCAGCAGCGTAATAGTTCTTCTCGTCTCCTGCCTTGAACCAGCCGGTCTGAAGAACACCGTTGACATCAAAGTAATAATCCTTCTCATCTACGTTCTGGAATCCCTTCATTGCCTGTCCGTCATCTCTGAAGCAGTAGATGTTTCCGTCAACAACCTTGAAGCCGGTATACATACCGTAGTTTTCCTCATCAAAGTAGAATGTCTGGTCACCTATCTGGAAAAGACCTGAAGCAATAACACCGTTCTTGTCAACATAAACTATATTGTCATTGAGTGTTGTCCAGCCTGGTGTAACACCACCGTTTGCATCAAAGAGATATGTCTTTCCGTCAATAGTGTAGAGACCAACAGCTTTTTCCTTTGTTTCAGGGTCAATGTAAAACATCTTTCCGTCAACGCTGTTCCAGCCTGTAGCACCCATTGAAGACTCGACTGTTTTTGAATTACCGTCGTTACCTGTATCAGAAATGAGCTTTCCCATGATCGGAAGGGAAATAAGAACCACTGCACCGAAAGCACATACTGCAAGAATCATAGGATCCTGCTTTTTCTTTTTCTTTACAGCAGTATAGCTTTCACTCTTGTTTTTTTCTTTTTTAGCCAATTTATTCACCTCATACATAAATATTAAAATAAATGCACCATTCACAAAAACAAAACCGTGCATATAGAATGCACAATATACTATCTTATTTTAACACATCAATTTTTCTTTTTCAATACTTTTTTCTCATTGAAACACATATTTTTGAAATGTTATAACATAGTTACGATACGCACTGTTTTTTTCAATGTGATTGTGCAAAGTAACTAAAAAATCGCATCTGAAAAGCAGATGCGATTTTTATTACCCTGTTTTACTGTAACTGTTATCTGTAGCAGTCAAACGCTTTTTCAAGCTGTTCCTGATCAGAGTTCTTTGTGAATCTGCTGACAACAGGTACGATTATAAGTCCCCAGATCATTGCGATGGCACCTGCATTAATCGGTGAAGCCATGTTGAGCTTAAGTGAAGCTGCCGCCTTTGCTGCCTCCGGGAAAAATCCGAGGCTGAATATAAACATATGAACAACTGTGATTCCAACGCCTGAAACAAAGCTTGCTGCAACCGCTGCCCTTGTTATTTTTTTGCTGTAGAGTCCGTACATAAACGGTGCAAGGAACGCACCTGCAAGTGCACCCCATGATATTGACATAAGAGTTGAAATATATGCATTCTTGTTAAGAGCAATGACAACTGAAATAAGAAGGAATACCGCTATGAACACTCTCATTACAAGAACTTCACTCTTTTCATTCATCTTTCCCTTTGTCATCGGACGTATAAGGTCAATTGTTACTGTTGAGCTTGATGTGAGAACAAGTGATGAAAGAGTTGACATTGATGCTGAAAGTACAAGAACAACCACAAGTCCGATCATGATGTCCGGCAGACATGTACTTAGAAGATTCGGAACAATGGCGTCGAAGTCAAGCTTTCCGTTTGCAAGCTTCTCAATCAGTATTCTGCCTGAGCCGTCAGCTGAATCAGCTGTACAGTACACACGTCCGAGACCGCCGAGAAAATATGAACCGCCGGCAACAACAACAGCGAACAGTGTTGAAATAACTGTGCCCTTCTTAATTGCATCCTCACTCTTTATCGCATAGAACTTGTGTACCATCTGAGGAAGACCCCATGTTCCGAGAGATGTAAGGATAATTACACCTATAAGGTTTACCGGATCCGGACCGAATACTGTGTTGAGGCTGTTGGCAGGAACACCTGCGTCAATGCTTCCGAGCTGGTCAAGAACAGACGAGAAGCCGCCTTTTTCCTGAAGAGCAAATATAATTACAGCTGCAATACCGCCGAGCATGATGATACCCTGTACAAAGTCATTGATTGCAGTTGCTGCATATCCTCCGAGAATTACGTAAACTGCAGTAAGTACTGCCATAGCTATAATACAGACTGAATAGTCAATGTTGAACGCCATGGAAAACAGTCTTGAAAGGCCGTTGTAAACAGAAGCTGTATACGGAATAAGGAATATGAAGATAATAACTGCTGATGATGTCTTGAGTTTTTTCGAATTAAATCTCTTCTCAAAAAACTCCGGCATCGTTGATGCCTCAAGATGTTTGCTCATCGAACGTGTTCTGCGTCCGAGAATAATCCAGGCAAGAGCGCTTCCTATAACTGCGTTTCCTATACCTATCCATGTGGCTGCTACACCGTAGTTCCATCCGAACTGTCCTGCATATCCCACGAATACAACCGCAGAAAAATAGGATGTTCCGAAGGCAAATGCCGTAAGCCACGAACCGACATTTCTTCCTCCGAGTACAAAGCCGTCGATTGAAGAACTTTTTTTGTGGGTCGATACGCCAATACCTATCATCATAAGTATGTAGAGTATCAGAATTGCGTAAATCATCTGAAAATCCTCCGTTATAAAAAAATGTCCTGAACGCTTTATATCTTTAAAGCGTTAAATATATTTAATTATAACAAAACTCTCTGTTAATTGTCAATGTATTTTTACTCAAAAAAACAGGGCTTTCTTTTGTACAGAAAGCCCTGTCTGAGTATTATTATAGTGAAAGTCAAAATAAATGTGACTTTCACTATAATTCTCTTATTAATATTGCCTTGCACATCCGATGACTACGTCATCTCCGTGCATATCGGCTAATAGTAAACAACAAAATATTTTGTCGTTTACTATAGTTATAATCAGTGCAGGAGTAAAGGAACGAAGCCCTTTTACCCCCACTCCGGAAAATCCGGCTGCGCAGGATTTTCCGTTTATTTATTTTTTTCCTAAAAAAGATTCTTCTTGAAGAAGATAAATGCAATCATAAGACTAAGTACTATTGTTATTATAATTACAAGCGCAAATCCATACGGATTCTGTGACAGCGGCATACTCTCAGGACTGAGGTTCATTCCGTAGGCACTGAATATCATTGTCGGAATCGAAAGCACGATTGTAATCGTTGCGAGAATCTTCATAATGATATTAAGATTGTTGTTGATTATGGATGCAAATGCATCAGTCATACCGCTCAGAATTCCGGTGTATATATTTGACATCTCAATAGCCTGCTTGTTCTCGATAATAACGTCCTCAAGCAGATCCTGGTCCTCAGGATATTTTTTTATTGCCTCACTCTTGAGAAGCTTTTCGAGAACCATTTCATTTGAACGAAGTGAAGTGGTAAAATACATAAGCGACTTTTCAAGCTCAAGCATCTCGATGAGTTCCTTGTTCTTGGTTGACTTATGCATGTTTTTTTCAATTTTTTCGCTCTGTCTGTTAATGTTACGAAGGTACTGAAGAAACAGCGATGCGTTCTTGTAAAGAATCTGAAGAACAAACCTTGTCTTCATGTGTGTGTGAAAGTTTCTGATCTTTGATTCTGCAAACGCTTTCAGAACCTCTGTTTTTTCAAGGCATACTGTGATAATTGCCTTCTTCGTCAGAATAATTGACATAGGGATTGTAACGTAATACTGTTTTTCATTACGTTCTTCAACAGTAGGAACGTCAACGATAATCATCGTGTAGTTATCCTCAATCTGAATACGTGAGCGTTCCTCATCGTCAAGTGCGGCACGCATGTCATCAGCTTCAATGCCGTTCTGCTGCGCAACCTCAATAAGCTCTGTCTCTGACGGTGCAATGAGAGAAATCCAGCAGCCGTCTTCCCATGAGTCAACAGAGTTTATCTTGCCGTCATAAGTTTTAAAAATCTGTCTCATTTAAGAATATAACATCCTTTCCGGTCCGGACAGATGACCGGAAAAGCCGAAAAATCATCTGAACGGATCAATATATTTGAAATTGTAACACCCAGGATCGCCGTCCATTAATTTTTCACCTTCTTCTGAAAATATAGTAAACGCATTAAGAAAATACAGAATTATTTTTCTGCACTCACTATAATTTTATCACATAAAATCTGTAATTGCAATTACAGTGAACAATAAATTTGCCGTGCATGATAAAGATTTTATCAGAAATCACACAGCAGTTCGGATATAAGCTGGTTTGACACCAGAAATCCCTCAGGTGACAGGCTGATAACACTGTCATTTATACTCAGAAGTCCGGTTCCGCTGAACCTTGCCGCTCTTCTGAGGACTCTTTCCCTTTCGGCCGGATACAGACTCAGGTCAAGTCCCTTTGTCAGTCTGAGTGCGAGCATAGCCTTTTCAAAGAAGTCGCCCGGATTTTCCTCATTTGTTACTTCAGTCTGATACCGGGAATCTGTAAAATCCTGAAGGCTGCGCGGGACCTCAAACCTGACTCCGCCAAAGTACGAATGCGCTGAAGGACCTATTCCGGCATACTCCTCACAGTTCCAGTACTTAAGATTATGCCTGCTCTCAAAACCAGGTTTTGAGAAGTTTGAAATCTCATACTGTTCATAGCCGTATTCCCTCAGTTTTTCTACTGCAAGCAGATACATGTCCGCAGTTTCATCCTCATCAGGAACCAGTGCGGAAATACCGCTTCTGCTGTACTCAGTCCCCTGCTCAATCTTCAGCATATATGACGAAATATGCTGAAGTTCAAGAGCTGCAAGCTGCTTTACTGACTCTGCAAGACTTGCGTGAGTCTGTCCTCTGATTCCGATCATCAGGTCACCGGAAATGTTTTTTATGCCGGCACTCCTGACGTCATCCACAGCCCTGAGAACATCATCAAAGGAATGAATTCTTCCAAGATACTGCAGCTCCTCGTCTGATGATGACTGGATTCCGACAGAAACCCTGTTCACACCAGAGCTGCAGATATCCCGGAGTTTTGTTCTGTCTGCAGTTCCCGGATTGAGCTCCATAGTTATCTCAGGACTGTCTGTAATAAATTTTTCAGCAGTTTCAAGAACCTCGCTGAAAAAATAAGCCGGCATAAGCGAAGGAGTTCCGCCTCCGAAATAAACTGTGTCAAATTTCAGAGACGGATTATTCTCCGTATATCTTTTTATATTTCGTAAAACCGCATCAGTATATTTCCTGTACAGATTACTGTCACTTGCCGGAACAGAATAAAAGTCGCAGTAAGGACATTTTCTTACACAGAACGGAACATGAATATAGAGCCCGGCCTTCATGTAATATCACGTCTGATATTCTGTGTAAGGCTGAAAAACAGTCCGTTTATAAGTCTGCTAAACAGAAATGCACCGGCAAAAACACCAAGTGAAAGCAGAAAATCAGGATGCCCGCTTCTGAAGTTTATGATAATGAAAACAAAAGCTGCAAGCATAATAACTGTGCTAACCATGGTGGAGGCAGTGCCGTGCACCGCGTGCTTTCCGCATACAGGACATGCTGTACCTGAGCTTGTAATTCCGCCTGCAAACATCTTCTGTACAAATGAAAAAGATTCGTTTTCACAGTACGGGCATTTGTATTTTTTCATGATAATCACCTTATTCGTCAAGCTTGAGAACGCTCATGAATGCTTCCTGAGGTACCTCTACAGTACCGAGCTGACGCATTCTCTTCTTTCCTTCCTTCTGCTTTTCAAGAAGCTTCTTCTTACGTGTTATATCGCCGCCGTAGCACTTGGCAAGAACGTCCTTGCGCATTGCCTTGATTGTTTCACGGGCAATAATCTTGCCTCCGATTGCAGCCTGAACAGGAACTTCAAACATCTGTCTCGGAATGTTTTCCTTGAGCTTTTCAACCATTTTTCTTGCACGTGCATAAGCGTTGTCTGCATGTACTATGAATGAAAGTGCATCGACATTGTCACCGTTAAGGAGGATATCGAGCTTTACAAGCTTTGAAGGAGCATATCCGATAAGTTCGTAGTCAAATGACGCATATCCGCGTGTCCTTGACTTGAGTGCATCGAAGAAATCATACACTATCTCGTTAAGAGGAAGCTCGTAGTGAATGTTTACTCTTGTATCATCAAGGTAATCCATTGTTTTGAACACACCTCGTCTGTTCTGGCAGAGCTCCATGATATTTCCGACGAATTCCGAAGGAGCAAGAATCTCAGCCTTTACCATAGGCTCCTCGGCAGACTGGATTACTGCCGCATCAGGATAGTTTGTAGGATTGTCGATATATACTGTCTCACCGTTTGTGAGGTTAATCTTGAAAATAACTGAAGGAGCCGTTGTTATAAGGTCAAGATTGTATTCTCTCTCAAGTCTCTCCTGAATAATTTCCATATGGAGAAGTCCGAGAAATCCGCATCTGAATCCAAAGCCGAGAGCTATTGATGTTTCAGGTTCAAAGGAAAGCGATGCGTCATTAAGCTGAAGTTTCTCAAGCGCTTCCCTGAGGTCAACGTACTTTGCACCGTCTGCAGGATAGATACCTGAGAACACCATAGGATTAACCTTGCGGTAGCCCGGAAGCGGTTCGTCACACGGAAACTCACTGTTTGTAACAGTGTCACCGACCTGTGTGTCACCGATGTTCTTGATTGAAGCAGCTATATATCCAACCTCTCCGGCTTCAAGATATCCCTTGTTGATATGGTTTACTGCATCCATAAATCCGGCTTCGACAACAGTAAATTCGGCACCTGTAGCCATAAGCCTGATTTTGTCTCCTGTTCTGACAGTACCTTCCTTGACTCTTACGTAAATAATAACACCCTTGTATGAATCGTAGTAGCTGTCAAAAATAAGTGCTCTGAGAGGTGCCTCAGGATCACCCTGCGGAGGAGGAACCTCCTTTACTATCTTTTCAAGAACGGCCTCAATGTTTATTCCCATCTTGGCTGAGATACGCGGAGCGTCCATAGCCGGCAGACCGATAATGTTTTCGACCTCTCCGCATACACGCTCAGGGTCAGCGGAAGGAAGGTCTATCTTGTTTACAACAGGAACGACCTCAAGGTCGTGCTCAATTGCAAGATATGTATTCGCAAGTGTCTGTGCCTCTATTCCCTGTGAAGCGTCAACGACAAGAATTGCACCCTCGCAGGCTGCAAGAGATCTTGATACCTCGTAGTTAAAGTCAACATGGCCCGGAGTGTCAATCAGATTGAATGTATACTCCTCTCCGTCCTCAGCTCTGTAAAGAAGTCTTACGGCTCTCGCCTTGATTGTAATTCCTCTTTCACGCTCGATATCCATATTGTCAAGGAGCTGTTCTTCCATGTCTCTGACAGCTACAGTCTGTGTTTTTTCAAGTATTCTGTCAGCAAGTGTCGATTTGCCGTGATCTATATGTGCTATTATACAGAAATTTCTTATTTTGTTACTCGCCAAAAAAATTCCCTCCGTTGTTTCATTATATTCTGCCGGAAAACTGCGGTTACAGTTTCGTTTTGACATTCATCATAATTATACCATATCATCATTCCAAAGTAAAGCAAAACACTGATTAAAGGTAAAGATTATGCATGAAACAAAGCATTATTTTCACTTGTAATACATGAAAATATATGATAAAATATTATTACAGGCACTTGTTTTTATTCACACTAACGAAAACAGTAAAAAAGGAGGATGATTGTATGCTCGATAAACCGCTGAAGTGCCCTGTTTCCGTACAGGAGGCAAAAGAAAAGGCGAAAATCCTCAGTGAAAACATGTCAAAGATGCAGATGCGCATCAAAGAATGCGGAAGACCGGTCATTATTGTATTTGAAGGCTGGGAGGCATCCGGAAAAGGCAGCACTGTGGCATCACTGATAAAATACCTTGACCCGAGATTTTTCAAAGTATATTCCACTGAGCCGGCATCAGACGAAGAAAAAAAGTATCCGTTTATGAGGCGTCACTGGCTCGCC
Organism: Oscillospiraceae bacterium; assembly: GCA_045642145.1. GTDB lineage: Bacteria > Bacillota > Clostridia > Oscillospirales > Ruminococcaceae > HUN007. Next base: position 26,149 of record JAZUIH010000046.1, read on the forward strand.
ACTCCTGAAAAAGGAAAAATATCAGTAATGAACAAAAGCTGGTATTCAGAGCTTGCAGCTTCATTTCTTGAAGGCCGGATAAACGAGGACGAGTATGATGAAAGAATAATCAGCATTCGCAATTTTGAACGTCAGCTCACTGATGACGGATGCATAATAATTAAATTTTTCCTTCACATCGGACGCAGCGAGCAGAAAAAAAGAATGAAAAAGCTCTGCGAAGACAAAAATACAAGATGGCGTGTTACGGACAGTGACAGATTTCAGAACAGAAACTACGACAAGTACTACAAAACCTATGATGATATTCTCTCAATAACAGACTTCAGGTTTGCCGGATGGAACATTATTGACGCTGAAAAACGTTCGCCTACAAAATACATGGTTTTCAGTATCATCGATGAGGCTGTAAAAAAAGCCACTGAAGCTCCTGTGGTTTCTCAGGCACAAAGCAATGCCTTCCGTCTGCTTGACATGCCTGAGCTTGCTGAGATAAATCTTTCGGGGAAAACAGTTTCTCCGGAAAAATATCCTGTTCTCCTTAAAAAGTATCAGAAGAAGCTTTCGGAAATCCACAACATTCTTTACAGAAAAGGAATTCCGCTTATTCTCTGTTTTGAAGGCTGGGATGCTGCCGGAAAGGGCGGAGCAATAAAAAGAGTTTCGTCAGCCCTGGATCCGCGCGGATATGAAGCTGTTCCGATAGCCGCTCCTGACAGAACAGAACTCGCCCACCATTACCTGTGGCGTTTCTGGAACCACATTCCGAAAAAAGGCCATGCAGTTATTTTCGACAGGACCTGGTACGGCCGTGTAATGGTTGAAAAAATTGAAGGCTTCACTGACAGGGAACGCTGCGATGAGGCATTTAACGAAATCAATGAGTTTGAGTACGAACTCACCCGTTCAGGCGCGGTTATAATTAAATTCTGGCTTCAGATTGACAGCGATGAACAGCTCAGAAGGTTCACGGACCGTCAGAACACTCCGGAAAAACAGTGGAAAATCACTGACGAGGACTGGCGAAACAGGGAGAAATGGACTCAGTACGAGGATGCAGTTGATGAGATGATAGCAAAAACATCGACAACATTTGCCCCGTGGAACATAATCGAAGCCAACGACAAGCTCTACGCAAGGCTCAAAGTAATTAACACCATAATAAGAACTGTCAGCAAATATCTCTGATTTATTTCGAATATTATTATATTATTTTGGATATCATATGCCTTGCAATCGTTTACTTCAGTGTAGTATAATATATTGTGTAAGCTGATGCTGCATCAGAAGGAATATATATTTATAGTGAACGTCAAAATATTTTTGTCGTTTACTATGGTATACTTTAACCAGTTTTCCCCTTATCCGGGCTGCTTTCACTCAGTCCGGATTTGACATGCATGCAGAGGCAGACGAACGATACAGTATTAGTATTATTTTAAGAAAGGATGTTTTCCAGTGAAGAAAAAACAGATATGGAAACGTATTCTCGCAGGCAGTGTAAGCATTGCTCTCCTGAGCAGCTCGCTCCTTACCGGAATTATATGCGCCGATGCCGGTGAAAAGCCGCCGGAAATTTATGAGGATGAAATTAAATTTCCTGACCCTGACTCATTCAGCTATGATGACGTTGAAGTAAACTTTGCAAAGGCACTTCAGTATGTCCTTTACTTCTACGATGCAAACAAGTGCGGATACGACAGGGACCCGAAGACAGGAAAGAAGCTCAAGCAGCTCGAATGGCGCGGTGACTGCCACACTGAGGACTACAATATTCCCCTTCAGCCGATTGACGAAGAGGGCGCCGATGCACGTTACGGTACAAATCTCTCCCAGGAGTTCATCGACGAGTACCGTGATATTCTCGATCCTGACGGTGACGGATTTATCGACTGCGGCGGCGGTTTTCACGATGCCGGTGACCACGTAAAGTTCGGTCTCCCTGGTTCATATGCTGCGTCGACTCTCGGATGGGGCTACTACGAATTCAGAGATGCATACAAGGATACAGGAACGCAGGAACACATGGAGGATATCCTTCACTGGTTCAACGACTTCTACATGAAGGGTACATACCTCGATGAAGACGGAAAGCTCGTTGCATTCTGCTATCAGGTAGGTGAAGGCAACAACGACCATAACTACTGGTGCCCGCCTGAACTTCAGGACACAAAGATGCTTCTTAACTTTGCAAGGCCTGCTTATTTCGCAACAGTTGACACACCTGCTTCAGACATGTGTGCAGGCGCTGCTGCTTCACTCGCAATCAACTACCTCAACTTTAAGGATACTGAACCTGAATATGCTGAAGAAAGCCTTCAGAAAGCCATTGCTCTCTATGACTTTGCACGTGAAACACACAAGGAAGCAGAAGACAGCAATGAGGTTCTCAGCCTTGGCTATGACGGCGGTTTCTATACATCAAGCTATGACTATGACGAACTTGCATGGGCTGCTGTATGGCTCAACATATGCACAGGCAAGGAAGAATACATCGACCATATCATCTCTGTTGACACATCTGAAGTCACAGAGACAGGCGGATACAAGTACACAGGATACGTAAAGCGAATCATGGAAACCACAGGCAGTACATGGCAGAACATCTGGGTGCACTGCTGGGATACAGTATGGGGCGGTGTATTTGCAAAGCTTGCTCCTATTACAAACAATGAACGTGACTGGTTCATTTTCAGATGGAATCTCGAATTCTGGTCCGGCAAGCCTCATCTCAAGTGTGCAGGACTTGCAGACGAAATCTGGGATATGGACTATCAGCATATCAAGGATATTGATGAAGGCGACAAGACATACATCAAGTTTACTCCTGCCGGCTTCTCAATGCTCAACGAATACGGCTCATGCAGATACAATACTGCTGCCGGTCTCTGCGCTGCTGTTTACAGAAAGGAAACTGCAAAGTTTGACGAGGAATACACAGGATTCACAGACTGGGCAGAGGAACAGATGGAATACATCATGGGTAAAAACCCTATGAACAGACCATACATCGTAGGCTACTCAGAAACAGCTGCATCACACCCTCACCACCGTGCAGCACACGGATCAACCACATTCAGCATGGACGACCCTCTTGACCAGACACATACACTCTGGGGTGCCCTCGTAGGTGGTCCTGACGTTAAGGACTGGCACAGAGACATCACCAAGGACTATGTTTACAATGAAGTAGCCGTTGACTACAACGCCGGTATCGTAGGCGATCTTGCCGCTCTCTATATGTGGTACGGCACAGAGGACATGAAGCCTGAGGAAAACTTCCCTCCTAAGGAAACTCCGAAAACCGCTTTCTGGATTGAAGGAAACATCACTCAGGAAAATGTTGAGCGTTCACAGATTACCGTACGTGTTCACAACGATATAACACAGCCTCCGAAGTACCTCTACACTGAAAGTCTGAAGGCCCGCTACTACTTTGATATCACAGAGCTTATTGAGGCAGGACAGTCAATCGATGACGTCAGAACTGAAGTCTACTATGATGAAGTTCAGTCAACAACAGACATGAAGGAATCAGCAAAGGTATCTCAGCCTATTCACCTAAAGGACAATGTTTACTATGTTGAAATGGACTGGACAGGTACTCTCTTCCACGGCTCAAGAGCACTTCAGTTCGGTATTCTCGTAGGACAGGATGAAAACTACGAAAGCAACTGGGATGCCACAAACGACTACAGCCGCCAGGGACTGAAGCTTTCTGAGGAGTTCGGCTTTACAGACCGTATTCCTGTTTACTTCGAGGACAAGCTCGTATACGGATATCCGTACGGAGAGGAAGCCAGTGATGATGACATCATGTACGGCGACCTTAACAATGACAAACAGGTTGATATCACTGACCTTTCAATTCTCTCGCTCTACCTTATAAAGGACCTGAAGCTCAATGAAAGACAGCTTAAGGCAGCTGACGTTTCATACGACAGTGAAGTTAATCTTCCGGACCTTGCTCACCTCAGAAGATATCTTTCAAAGATGCCTGACACATTCCTTGGTCCTGAAAAATGAAGATAAAAATGTTTTGCACTGATCTGGACGGTACACTTCTCAGATCAGATAAAACTGTCAGCAGCTATTCTCTCGGCGTAATGAGAAAAGCTGCTGATCAGGGAATAATAACAGTTCCGGTTACAGGACGCCATCTTGGCGGAATTCCGGAAAGCATCATAAAGCAGGGGGTACGGTACGCCATCTGTTCAAACGGTGCAGGTCTCTACGACTTCACGGAACAGAAACCCGTTAAGGAAAACTGCATACCTGATTCTGTAATGAGAGAGCTCATTGACGTATTTCCGGAGCTTGATATCATGGCTGACCTTTTTACATTCGACAATGCCTGGACGGACAGAAGAAATCTCGACATTCTTAATGATGTGGATGCCTCTGAACCGGTCAGGGAATACATCAGAAGCAGCCGTATAATTACCGAAAGCATAAAGGATTTTTACATCAGTCAGAAACCTCATGTACAGAAGATAACCACAAACTTCAGATTTTCAGACGGCGTTTACAAAAACAGGGACAGACTCAGGGAGATTCTCTCAGGATATGACTGTCTCGAATATGTTACCGGAGGAGCCAACAACATTGAGATAACCTCAAAGTCGGCAACCAAGGGTAACTGTATAAAGTACCTCTCTGAAATAACCGGTATACCGCTTTCAGAAACAGCAGCTGCCGGGGATACTGAAAACGACCTGAGCATACTTAAAACAGTCGGTATAAGCATAGCTATGCTGAATGCTGACAAAGAAGTAAAGGATGTCTGCAGATATGTCACTGATTATGACAACGATCATGACGGTGCTGCGGCCTTTTTCGAAAAAATGTTTCTGAAATGATTTACAGAATACAGTAATAAGAAAACGGACTTTCCGGTAACCGGAAGTCCGTTTTTTATTACTGTTTTTTATTCATAAAAAAGATTAATGTCAGTCGGATAGTCAATTCCGTCTACAGTGCCCTCATCCGAGTACTGCCACATTTTAAACTGGTACGGAAACTCAGGACGTCTCTTGTACTCTGCAAGCCAGAGGTCATAGTCGGATATGACATCAACGCTGTACTTGTCATATTTCTCGCGAAGCAGGTTGAGGGATGCATAGATAATTGGTCTGTATCCCCTCTCCTCAATCCTTCTGCAGAAGGCAAGTGCACACCGGTTGAGTTCCTCACCGGAAAGCGTGTCAGTTCTTGCAGTGTCTGAGGTTACCGGTTCCCAGTCAAATGCAACCGGATAGGTAACACTGTACTTATCAATCATACTCAGCACAAAGTCAGCCTCTTCAACTGCCTCAGCCTCATTTACCGCCTGTGAGTAAAAATACACGCCTGTTTCTATCCCGGCACGCTGAGCGCCTGTCATGTTTCTGTCAAAAAACTCATCCTTGTTGAGAAGGCCGCTCTCATAGCCTCTGTAGCCTGCTCTTACCATTGCAAAGTCAATTCCGGCATCACGGACCTTCATCCAGTCTATTTCCTTCTGTGCAAATGATACGTCGATACCGGCTGATGATTTTTTTTCACCATCCTGATAATATGTCATACCGTTGCTGTAATAAAAATTACTGTTATTGAGCTTACTGAATGTGACGTTTATATTCGGCATAAGACAGATGCCCGGATCTGTAATCTTCTCCGGAGCTCTCAGTATTGCCCTGACTATGAGCGCTGATATAAGGATAAACACTGCTGCAGCCGCGGCTGCTATTTTTATGCTGTTTCGGGAACGTCTCTTTCTTTTTTCATTAATCATTTCTGCTTAATGTCTCCTGATTATTATTTTTCTCTGTACAGCACTTCATTTCTTATTCTCATGCTGTCAAAAATATTTATAACCCCATCCCCGTTAATATCACCTGACTCCGGAACAGATCCTCCGGAATTATTAAGAATATAGCCCCTGACCTCTGCGTCATCGTCAAGGTCTATCACACCGTTTTTATTGACATCACCCCTGCGGGCGTTTACAAGAACTGAAAAAGATGTGCTTGCTCCCCTGTACTCAACAGTAATGGTGCTGGTTCCCGGAAGCATTGTGTTTCCTGTACATCCGTAGTCTTCAGTTATTTCATCCCTGCCGTCGCTGTAATGAGCCACAACAATCATACCCCTGCAGTCAAACAGCTCGCCTGCTTCATAAAGAGTTTTCTTAGGAAGCTTTTCAATACTCAGGGACTCCGGTGTTTCTTCAGCACCGAAACGTTTCGCATAGTTCAGAACGCACCAGCCTGCTTTTCCGTTATACTCTGTTCTTCCCCACAGATAGTCGTCAAGCTTTTTCTTTTCATAAACTGTAATCACTGTCTCATAAGGAATAACAGCGAGCACCTTATTGTCCATGCCGTAGTTATAGCGAAGGTTAACGCCGGAGGTTGAGTTTATGCTGTACTGCTCATATTTTTCATCATCAGGTATTACCGTAGTTTCAACCTCACCGCTTATATAGTCAGCATAATCAAGCACGCACCAGCCGTTCTGACCGGAATATGTGGTTTTTCCCCACAGAAAGCCCTCGCATTCTTTCTTCTCGTCAACATAAAACGTCTGATTGTACGGAATAACATTTAAAACCTGCGTCGTGGTACTTGAACCGCTTCTAAGTCTGACACCGGTGGTGGATGTTATTCTCCACTTTTCACCGTTCTGGTTCTTCGAATAGTCCATATCAGAAAGGAACAGCTCTGCTTCCACCTGTCTTCTTCTGAGAAGTCCCGGAAGCACCTGGCCTCCTGCCTTGCACCAGAGTCTGAATGCGGCAGTTATTTCCTCAGGTGTGTAGTTCGTTATTCCGTTGATCAGATATGTACGTATTGTAACCTCTGATGAATTTGACCAGACATTGCCCATATTGTAAGTAAAGCTTACAAGAGCATCATACTGGTTCTGGGTAACACTGATGCTGTATTTGTTAAGAAAATTATTTACATACTTTTCGAAGACCAGAACAACCTCTCTCAGAAGCCTGTCGGCCTCCGCCTCCGTAATTCCGTTCGGGTATGCATCCCTGTCAACACCGGTACCGTATCCGATGGACCACTGCGCATAGTCCCACTGCGCATACTGCGTAAACCCTTCAAAATCCTTAATCATCGCAATTCCGTTCTCGCTTATATGATATACTGAAGCTGAATGAACAACTGCAGTATCACATGTCCTGTCAGAAACGGCTGAATAAAAAGGAGTGCAGGCTAACGCTGCTGCAAGTACAAGACCTATACATCTTTTTTTCATTTTCTTTCCTCTCCGTTACTGTAATACACGCACAGCTCCGTAAGTGTGCACTCATCACACTTAGGATTTCTTGCTTTGCATATATCACGCCCAAAATCCACTAATCTGTGACAGAAACCGTTTCCTTCCTCTTCAGGCAAAATCCTTCGAAGGTCCTTTTCCACCCTGAACGGTTCACTGTTTGATGTAAGTCCGAGTCTTCCGGTAATTCTGATACAGTGTGTATCAGTCACAACCGCCGGCTTCCCGTATACGTCACCGAGAATAAGATTTGCTGTTTTTCTCCCTACCCCGGGAAGCGAGGTGAGCGCTTCCATTGTATCAGGTACCTCACCGCCGAACTCAGCGATTATCTTTTCGGACATCTCCTTGATGCTTTTAGCCTTTCCCCTGTAAAAACCGCACGGCTTTACAATTGCTTCAATTTCACTGATTTCGGCATCAGCGAAGCTCTGAAGCGTAGGAAATCTGCTGAAAAGCTCCTTTGTAACTATATTAACACGCGCGTCTGTACACTGTGCGGACAGTCTGGTGGCAATGAGCAGCTCGTACGGCTTCTCATACACCAGAGAGCACTTAGCCTCAGGATAGAGCTCCTTAAGCCTGCTGCAGACCAGCGACGCCTTTTCTTCGGTTGTCATAGTAATCTCTTGCCTCCATAAGAAGTATACGTTCCTGTGGATCATCAAGGCTCTTCATTGCCTTGTCAAACTCAAGGTTTACCGTTCTGAACGGACAGTCCTCAGGCATACGTATCACTTTCTCCCGGTACTGTCCGAGAAAAACAATGATTTTATGTTTACGGTTATCCTGTGTTCCGAGCATATACTCAGTGCTGAAGTCCTCCATAAGCTCCGGTCTTATTCCGGTATTGTCATAAATAATGCGAAGCGAAGCATTTTTTTCGGATTCGCCGGAACTGATTCTGTCCTTTATGAAGCTTATTTTTCCTGTTTTTTTATCCTGAGCCAGCAGAAATCTTATACGGTCTCCGTAGTCCTTTATAAGAATCATACCACAGAACACGGACATATAGAATTCAAAATCTGACCGGTGCTGTCTCTCGTAAAATCCGAGACATTCACGTATCTGAGCCTCACAGTAAACAACTCCTTCAGGTGCAGCGGCAAAAAGAAGCTGTCCTGACGGCCTTCTGATTGTACTCAGAATTGTTCCCCTGAATTCATCTGATACACTCTCAGCTCCCATGATGTATATTGTATGCTGCTTCTCCTTCGGCAGATCTTTTTCAGCAGTAAAGCATCCTGTTTTTACAGTGTATCTGACATTTTTATGCCCTATATTTCTTGTTCCGTACTGCTTGTTAACGGTAATATCAGCAGTACGTCCAAGCAGTGAATTCCGTGTTTTATTCAAATGTACTTTCCTTCCCGAGATATGTATTCAGTATTTATTCTAACATATTATTTGAAAAATGGCAAGTTTTTTGAATTTTCAGGAATTCTGCAAAAAGAAACTGTCCTGTTTTCAGGCAGGACAGTTATAGGTATTATTTCATGTGTATCTTTTTCTCGGCCTGTGCAAATGCGTCCTTAAGCTCAGTAATCAGAGGGATAAGAGGCTTCAGAACTTCAGAGCGTTTACGGATATTTGCCTGAACGAGTGTTCTTATGAAATAGTCGTAAAGCATATGAAGATTTGACGAAATTTCGTACTTGTGGTCAAGTATTCCGTCAAGGTAATGAATTATTCTCTGTACCTTCTTGATTGCCTTGTCAGCCTCTTCCATATCCTTCTTTTCCTCGATATAGAAAACAGCGTGATTGAGCATCTTGATGCATTCCTCGTACAGAACGATTATCTGTTCTCCAGGCGTCATTGTCATGATAGCCTGTTCCTTGTACTGATTGTATGGATTTGAAGCAGCCATATAAGACTTCTCCTTTCATTTACGTAAATAGTGTCTGATATCAGAATCCGCCGCCCATCATCTGTGCAAAATAATTAGCTGTGGAGTTCATACTTCCTAATGCTGATTCCATTGAGTTAAACTGCTTCCACAGTCTTTCCTTTCTGGAATCATACTGAGCCTTGAGCTTTGTGATTACATCCTTGATTGAATCAATTCTCTTGTTGATAGTGTTGTTTTTCTCTGTTGCCTTGCCCTTGATACCAGCAAGTGAAACAAGTGAACCAGGTGAGCCTGATGATGTATTTGCGGCCTTTTTGCATGCAGACTCAAGTCTCTTGCAGATACCTGTTGAACCTGTAAAGATATCGGAAACGCCCTTCATATCATTCTGAAGTGCATCCTTAAGCTTATCCTTGTCAATTGTAAGCTTTCCGTAATCCTTCCAGTCCTTGCTTGATTCAATACCAATGTCTGAAAGAAGCTTCTTGTCCCCGACCTTGGTGTAGAGAACTGATCTCATCTCAGTGAGGAACTTGTTGATATCATTATCTCCGCTGAGGAGTCCCTTGTTTGTCTTTTCCTCCCACTTCTTGATTTCACTTTCGGACATCTCATCCTTCTGTGCATCAGTAAGAGGTGCGTATTTCTTGTATTCAGCCTTCTCATGGGTCTTGTCATTAAGATCCTTGATAAGCTTGTTATAG
>JAZUIH010000047.1:0-20410 GCA_045642145.1 Oscillospiraceae bacterium
GCGGATAAAGCAGAAATAAGAGCAGATAAAGCAGAATTACTGGCGGATGAAGAGAGAACGAGAGCAAACGAAGAAAAAATAAGAGCAGATAAAGCTGAAGCTGAACTTGCAGCTCTTAAAGCACAGTTTGGAATAAGCTGACATACCCCATAAGAAATATTATATATTAAACGTGAAGGCAGGTTAAATCATAATGAGATAACTTGCCTTTTATAATACTGATACTATGCGGCTGTTTACGGGAAGGTTGTCACTCCCGGTATCCCCTTGCTTAATAACGATTTATATGCTATAATAATCAAAGCATGTCAGAATTCAAAAGGGAGTTTTTTATGAACAGTAAATTAGTAAAAGTCATTTCCTGCTGTGCATCGTTAATGATTGCTGCCGGCACTTTCTGCGGTATCACGGAAATAAAAACAACTGTAAAAGCAGAGCTTTCAGTCGGTGACCTTGAAGCGCAGAAGATTGAAAATGACAAAAAAATTGCTGAACTTGAGAAGGAGATAGAACTTGCTCAGGCCCAGTATGATTTGATTGTTTCAGATGAAGCTGCAAAACAGGAATATCAGGATGCTCTTAATGAAAAGATCAGCATTCAGAATGAAAATATAAGCTATGTGGTTGAACAGATGAATCAGATAGACAGTGACATTCAGGATACTATGTCAAATATATCTGAGATTGAGCATAAAATAAAAATGCAGAACTTCACCATAAGTGACAACATGGAGCTGTACAGGAAGCGTCTGCGTGCATCCTATATGTCAGGAGGCAGCAACCTTGCTGCAATACTTTCAGGATCAGGTACATTTACAGACATGCTTTCAAAGTTCGAGATTATTTCAAAGGTAGCTGAGCACGACAAAAATCTTATAGCAAAGCTTGAAAAACAGCTCCGCGAGCTTAAGGACCTCAATTCCTCACTTGAAGACAAGCAGGAGGAGCTTTCAGCTGACCTTGCTGATGCTGCCGGCAGAAAAAATGAACTTGATGAAAGACTGTCTGTTCTTCAGGATGATTTTCACTCAACCCAGGAGGAGCTTGACAGAATTACCGGTGAAAAGTATATCATTTCTGAAAATATAGAAGAAAACGAAGAAATTATTGCACTCAAGAAAGCTGAACAGCAAAAGATTGATGACGAGATTGAGGCTATCATGGAACAGCTGAGACTTGAATCAATAAGTGCTTCAGAATCTGTATCACAGTCTGTTGCAGAGTCAATAGCAGAGTCCGAGGCTGCGGCTTCAAGAAAAGCTGAAGAAGAGAGAAAGAAAAGGGAAGAAGAGGCTGCTAATATGAGCAAACCGGTAACAGAGGCTCCGCCGGCTTCTGAACCGGAGCCGGAAACACCGGCACCGTCTTCTCCAGCACCGTCAGATCCTTATGTAGAAGATTCATCACTGTTATACTGGCCGGTTCCGGGTTTCTACAGACTTTCAAGTGAGTACGGAGAAATGAGATCTTCGGGAGGACATTATGCAATTGATATTCAGGGCCATGGCGGAAGTAACGGTTATGTTACCATAGAGGGTGCTGAGGTTCGCGCTGCAGACAATGGCATAGTAGCAGGAACACATTCCGGCTGCACGCATTACGGCAATCCGGGTGACAGGTGCGGAGGCGGTTACGGTAATTATGTTTCGATTGCGCATAATGACGGTGTATACAGTTCAATATATGCCCATCTTCTGGCCGTATATGTGTCACCGGGCCAGAGAGTAAAGAAGGGAGATCTTATTGGTCTTGTCGGAAACACCGGTTCATCAACAGGGCCTCATCTTCATTATGCATTAAAGAAAAACGGTTCTCCTGTAAATCCGCATTCAGTCGGATATATGAACTATGGCGGATAGTAAGCTGTAAAATACAGTGAACGAATATATTACAGTGAAGGTCATAATAAATTTGTCTTTCACTGTAAATGTGTTTACAATAATAAAAGCGCGGAAGCTTTCCTCTTTATGAGGTGAAGCTTCCGCGCTTTTATTATACTGAAGGACTTAATGAATATCCTCTCGGAGTTACCATTTTCCCGTTTATTATTCTGGTTTCACTGTTCCCGATAAACACTGTAGTGAACATATCCACGTCAGTTTCCATAAGCTCCTCAAGTGTGAGTACAGCTGATTCCTGGCCGTCTCTGCCGGCGTTTTTTACGTATCCGCAGACTGTGTCCAGAGATTTGTATTCGAGCATTATTTCACAGGCACGGCTGAGATAGTCTGCACGTTTTTTTGAGGAAGGATTGTAGAGGGCTATGGTGAAGTCAGCCTCTGAAGCGCAGCGTATGCGCTTTATTATTTTCTCCATAGGGGTGAGAAGGTCTGAGAGACTTATGACTGCAAAGTCGTGGGTCAGAGGGGAACCGAGTATGGCACCTGCACTGAAGGCGGCGCTTACGCCGGCAACAGTTTCTATATCAGTTTCAGTATCTTCTCCTGCAAGCTCTATGGCCAGTGCGGCCATACCGTAAAGCTCCGAATCGCCGCTGCATACAAGTGCGACCGTTTTTCCTTCACCTGCACGGTCAAGAGCAAGCTGCACACGTTCTTTTTCCTTTTTCATCCCTGTTGATTCATATGACTTGTCAGGAAAATATTTTTTCAGGATATCGGTGTATACGCTGTATCCCACAATCAGGTCGCTGCTTTCAATAGCAGCCCTGGCCTGAAGTGTCATGCCGTCCTCACTTCCGCATCCGAATCCGACTACATACAGCTTCATAGCACACTCCTGCTGAAATCAATGTCAAAATACTGTTCAGCGGCGGCAACTGTTATTCCGTCAGACGGAGTCTTTCTGATAACAAGATTTCCCTCGCTGCATCTTACAGCACTTCGTTCACAGATGTTGTCAGCACCGGTTATCTTTCTGACAAACTCTGATGATGAGAAATTCCCCTCCACCATCATGAGTTCAACTGCACTGTAAACGTACATAGGAATCTCATGGTCAGTGCAGTACTTTTTTAGTCCCGGTTCCTCCGATTTTATATCTATGGTTGACATCGCACAGATTCTCTCTTCAGGAATTCCGGCGGAGCGGAAAACACTTGAGATATGCGCGCATATATTTTCATACGATTCATTTTTCTTGCATCCCATACCGAGAACAATGTTTTTCGGAACAAGGGTAAGCGTTACGTCAAACGGCCTGTATGACAGGTCCGTACCAACCACGATACCGGTTCTGCAGATTTTTCCCTCTGCAATTTCCGGAGGAACATTTGTATACGGATAGTCGCAGAAAAATCCGATTTCCTCGTCCTCAAGCACAGCTGAAGCGACCTCTCTTGCTGTGTTCATGTCCGTTATGAAGAGATTGTTCGCAAGTGCGAAGCTGTCAGGGGAGAATTTTCTGCCTGTGTCAGTGGCTGTTGTGATTACAGGTACTGATGATATGCATTCTGCCAAATGTTCAGCAAGTGCATTTGCGCGTCCAAGGTGTCCGGACAGAACCGGAATCACGAAGTTTCCGCATTCGTCAGTAACGATAACTGCCGGGTCGGACATTTTTGAGCGGATATGTGCAGCACATGCGCGTACTGCGATGCCGCATGCCGATACAAATACAAGCGCGTCATATTCTGAAAAAATGCTGTCGGTAAGTGCGGTCACGCTGTCAAATTCTTCTGAGTCACTGTCTGAGTGTTTATAGAAACAGTATCTTCTGGTTGTGAAGTCTGTGGTTAGTTTGTCTGAAATTCTGCCGGACAGAATCCGTCCGTTTTCAGTTAGTGAAATAATAGCGATGTTCATTGAAAAAGCAGACCTTTCATATATAGTAAGCTCATTAAATAAATGTGTTCAGTAATAGTTTATTATATTAAAAGCCAGATTCCTTCTGACGTTCAATATAAATTATATCACATTTTTTTTATTTGCGCAACGAAAATGAACGCCTGTACCATTGATAAAAAAATCCTGTATGGTATAATCCCGAGTTTTACTGTTACTAAAACACAAACAGCCTCTAATCAACGTAAATACGTTTTTTAGAGGCTGTTGATGTTTTTCCTGAAGCGCAGGCATTTGCTGCAGGACCGTAATCCTGTGTTACTGCTGTATCGCCCTTCTGAATCACGTTTACCAGTCTGAAGTCTGCACTGTCGGCACCTTTTTCAACAACTATAGTTTCTGCGTTTTTTTAGGATATACTGATTATATATTTTCGGGATTAAAATTAATAAGTCCGCTAAGATCAGGTTCGTATGTCATATCATCATTTTTTTCATTACTTTTGTAAAACATTATCATATACCATGGAAGATACCTTATTTCACCTGACTCAACATTTCCTTTACAGAATACAGTTGACTGACCGAATTTCCATTCATCGACATTTCTGATTTTATTCAGGGCATTGTGATGTTTGTAATCATTTCCGGATTTGATTTCGATGAGTTCTGCCTTCATACCGTTTTTTACAACAAAATCAATTTCTCCGTATTTTTTTGAATCGAAGTAGTAGAGGTCAAATCCTTTGCATTTTAATTCCTGTGCCATTACATTTTCAAGAATGCTTCCGAGATTTATGTCAACATTTCCTTTGAGAATGTCAAACTGGATATTTTCCATGCAGGCAGCACAGAGAAGACCTGTATCTCCCATAAATAGTTTAAAAAGGCTGTGTTTGCTGTTTAATGCAAGAGGAAGCTGAGGTTCTGTAACATTGTAGCATGGAAGAGCTACTCCTGCATCAGATATCCATTCAAAGCTGTTTTCATAACGAAGCTGACGCCCGTTTTCATCTATTTTTGTCAGAATGAATCTTCTGTTTTTATCATTAAGCTGAGACGGGATGCTGTCATAAATAGCTTTGATTTTGATTCTGTCGCTTCCGGTTGCATACTGAGCAATATCGAGACGGTAAAGTTCGGTTATTTCCCGCTGCTTTGAAATAACTTTTCCGATGTCATGTGTTTCAGTATAGGTTTTAACAATGTCCGGCATGCCGCCTACTACTATGTAGGTATAAAACAGACCAAGCATAGTATTGTGTACAGATTCGGAAACAGGTATATTTTTTTCGCAGCAGTTTCGAAGATAATCCGTTACATTCTGAGGAATATTACTGGCTGTAATGAACTCTTCAAAATCCATGGGATACATATGATATATTTCTTCAAATCCAACAGGGTAAGATCTTATTTGTTTAAATCGAACACCTAAAAGGGAACCCGTTTCAATATAGTCAAATCTTCCGTCCTCAACGAGGAATTTTATTGCAGTTCTTGCATCGGGACATTCCTGAATTTCATCGAATAAAATAAGTGTATTTCCCGGTTCCATATTTTTCTGGACATAAGCTGAAATATTAGTAATGATTGTGTCAGCTGAAAGATCACCGTTAAATATTTCAGCAGCGCGTTTGTCGGAGATAAAATTCAGCTCTATGAAATTTTTATAATTTTCCTTTGCAAACTCCCTTACAAGAGTTGTTTTTCCGATTTGTCTGGCACCTATTATGCATAAAGCTTTTTTATCTTTGCTTTTTTTCCATTCTGTAAGTTTGTTCCATGCTTTTCGCTTCAGCATAACAATGCCACTCCTTTTAATTGTATTATGCCGATATTGTAACATTATTCTGATGATTTGTCAATGCGTTTGTAACAAAATTCTGATATTTTAAGACGGATTTGTAACAAAATTCTCGCGGGGCATTGACATTTTTTTATTTGCGCAACGAAAATGAACGCCTGTACCATTGATAAAAAAAATCCAGTATGGTATAATTTTATGGAAACGTTTGTTACAGTGAAATGCAGAAAAATACATTCATTCAGGTGCACCCTGTCTGCTGACTGTAACTGAAAGGACGGAAAAATGAAAAGAACAGAGCTGATAGTACCTGCTGACTCAAATGCATATGAACTTGCCGAAGCGCACTGGAACAGTGTGGCAAAGCCTCTCGGAAGCTTCGGAAGACTTGAGGAGGCAGTTATGAAAATAGCCGCTGTGCAGGGTACTGAGGATGCTGATATATCTGTCAGAACAGCCGTTGTAATGTGCGGTGACCACGGTGTGGTATGCGAGGGCGTTACTCAGGCACCGTCATCCGTTACCGCTGAGTGCGCAGCCGCCATTGCCTCCGGAAGATCTAACATAAATGCACTTGCTGCAGTATACGGGGCAGAAGTGATTGCGGCCGATATGGGCATATGCACGGATGTGGACTGCAGCAGCCTTCTTAACTGCAAGGTTGCATACGGAACAGGAAACATAGCCTGCGGTCCGGCCATGACAAGGGTTCAGGCAGTTACAGCAGTTGAGAGGGCAATGGACATAGTACGCGGCCTTAAGGAAAGAGGGACTAAAATAATAGTCACCGGAGAGATGGGCATAGGAAACACAACTGTTTCAAGTGCGTGTGCATGTGCCTTTTTCGGCCTTGATGCCGCGGAGGTTACCGGACGCGGTGCCGGTCTCTCGTCTGAGGGACTTGTGCGCAAGATAAATGCAGTCAGGCGTGCGGTTGAGGTAAACAGACCTGATCCGGATGATGCGCTTGATGTAATCTCAAAGGTAGGCGGCTATGACCTTGCGGGAATGACCGGACTTTTTCTCGGCGGAGCGTACTACCGTATTCCTGTTGTAATCGACGGGGTTATATCAGCAGCTGCTGCCTATGCAGCGTACAGAATAAATCCGCTTTGTGCGGAATACATGCTCGCAAGTCATCGTCCTGCGGAAAGGGCCGGTATGAGATATCTGGATGCCATGGGCCTCATCCCGGTGATAGATGCCGGCCTCAGGCTCGGTGAGGGTACAGGAGGAATAATGCTTCTTCCGCTTCTTGACGGAGCACTGGCCCTTTACAGAAACGCACACAGATTTGACGAGCTTGGTATAGAGAGGTATGAAAAGCAGATATGATGACTCTTGTAACAGGCGGCAGCAAGTGCGGAAAGTCCTCGTACGCCGAACATCTGCTTGACGGATTTGACGGGGAGAAGATTTATCTTGCCACTATGATGCCGTACGGGGACGAAGCGCTTGCGGCTATAGAAAGACATCATAAAATGAGGGAAAAACGTCATTTTACAACGGTGGAAAAATATACGGATATCGGTGAAGTCAGCATACCGGAAGGCGCTGCCGTGCTTCTCGAATGCATGGGAAATCTCTGTGCCAATGAGATGTTTACAGACAGCGGAATATGCGACCCGGCTGAGAAAATAACTGACGGACTAAGACGGATAAGGGAACGTGCATCGGAGCTTGTTATTGTCACAAACAGTGTGGGAAGTGACGGAATTACCTACAGTCCGGAGACCTGCAGATATATAGAAGCAATGGCGAAGCTTAACGCGTCCGCTGCAGCTGCGGCAGACCGTGTGGTGGAATGCGTTTACGGTATACCGGTGATTCTTAAGGACGTGTCACAGACAGGAAATCAACTATGAAAATCATAAATTCTTTATTTTCAGCACTGCTGATGTACTCGGCAGTTCCGGCTCCGATGGTGGAGTGGAAGGAAGAAAACAGAAAATATTCGCTTGCATTTTTCCCGGTGGTAGGCATAATATCCGGACTGCTTCTGATCGGATGGAGATATCTATGCACACTCCTCGGAGCAGGTCAGATGCTGTTTGCAGCGGGAGCTGTGTTTATACCGTTTGCAGTAACAGGCGGAATACACATCGACGGGTTCTGCGACGTTCACGACGCGCTTTCGTCATGCGGCACTAAGGAAAGAGCTCTCGAAATAATGAAGGACTCCCATATAGGGGCCTTTGCGGCTATTCATCTCGGTATATATCTGATTGTTCAGTTCGGTCTGTTTTCCGAAATAATGACGCTTAAAAGCGCAGCCTGCACTGCAGCCGGATATGTTCTGTCCCGTGCTTTCAGCGGACTTACCGCTGTAAACTTCAAAGCAGCGAAAAAAGACGGCGCACTTCATGCCTTTACAAGTCCGGCTGACAGAAAAATAACCACAGCCGTGCTGTCTGCAGTTCCTGTACTGTGTATTGCCGGTACAGCTTTTCTTTCATGGACTGCAGCTGCGGCATTTGCACTCGTTTCAGTGCTGTGGTGTATTCATTTTCACAGGCTTTGCATGAAAAGATTCGGCGGAATAACAGGGGACTGTTCCGGCTGGTTTCTTCAGAATCTTGAAATATGGTTTCTCGGAGCAGTTGTGTTTACCGGGAAAATAGCGGAGGTAATTGCATGATACTTGTTACAGGCGGAGCCTATGAGGGCAAGACCGGATATGTCAGGAAACGTTTCGGATTCTCCGATGATGAAATAACAGACGGAAGGACAGCGAAACCGGAGGATATTCTGCACGCTGCATGCATTGTGAACTATCATGAGTTTATAAAAAAGTCAGGAGCTTCGGAAAGTCCCGAGGCCTTTACAGAACGGCTGACGGCGGAAAATCCGGACGCAGTTGTTGTGATGAATGAAATTGGATGCGGAATAATCCCCCTTGAAAAAAGCGAGAGAATATGGCGCGAACAGACAGGACGATGCGGATGCATTATCGCTTCAGCCTCAGAAGAGGTTATCAGAATCTGCTGCGGAATTCCGGCAGTTATAAAGGGAGGAAACCATGGTAATTAACTTTATACGACACGGCATGACAGAGGGAAACAGGTTTAAAAGATATATCGGTATTACCGATGAGGAGCTTTGCAGTGAAGGTATTTCAGAGCTGAAAGCTATGAAATATCCTGACTGTGATATTCTGGTTACAAGTCCTATGAAACGCTGTGTTCAGACGGCTGAGATAATTTATCCGGGCATGGAGCGGAAAATATACGAAGAGTTCAGGGAATGTAACTTCGGAATATTTGAGGGCAGGAACTATCTTGAGCTTGCTGATGTTCCTGAGTATCAGAAGTGGGTTGACGGAAACTCTGAGGACAGGTTTCCCGGCGGTGAGGACCCGTATGAATTCAGAGGCAGATGTGTTTCCGGATTTCTACGTATGGTTTCCGAAGCGGGTAAGTTCTCTGCAGTATCCTGCGTTGTGCACGGAGGAGTAATAATGTCCGTTCTTGAAAAATTCGCCGTTCCGGCTAAGGCGTTCTACGAGTGGCATGTTTCAAACGGCAGGGGCTTTGTAACTGAGTTTGACGGTGAAAAACTGACTGTACTGGAGAATATATGAGAGGTCTGATATTTGTACTCCCGCTTGTTCTGGGATTTTTAACTGATGCTGTTGTGGGCGACCCCTACAGTCTGCCGCATCCGGTAAGACTCATAGGAAGGCTGATTTCGTTTCTTGAAAAAAAGGTGAGGGAGAAGTTTGCAGGGGACCTGAAGCGTGGAGGAGCCGTTCTTGCAGTGACGGTTCTGCTGCTTTCCGTAACTGTTCCGTCACTGATTCTGCTGGTTCTTTACAGTGTGAATACCGCTGCCGGGATCATTGCCGAGAGCATTATGTGCTTCTGGCTGCTTGCTGCAAAATGTCTCAGGGACGAGAGCATGAAGGTGTGCAGGGCGGCTGAGTCCGGTGATACGGAGGGTGCGAGAAAAGCCGTGTCAATGATAGTCGGACGCGATACGTCCGTGCTTGACCTGAAGGGAATAATAAGAGCGGCGGTTGAAACTGTTGCGGAAAACACATCCGACGGTGTGACTGCGCCGATGATGTTTATAGCTCTCGGAGGAGCTCCTCTCGGTTTTTTCTACAAGGCTGCCAACACCATGGATTCCATGATAGGATACAAAAACGAGAAGTACGGTGACATCGGATTTTTTGCTGCAAAGCTGGATGATGTTCTTAACTTTATCCCTTCAAGACTGACTGCGCTGATCATGACGATAACCGCGCCTCTCTGCGGACTTGACGGAAAAAATGCATTCCGCATCTGGAGGCGTGACAGAAGAAAGCATGCCAGTCCGAATTCCGCACAGACGGAAAGTGCATGTGCCGGTGCTCTTCATGTGAGACTGGCAGGAGACGCCTGGTATTTCGGTGAGCTTCATAAAAAGGAATATATAGGTGATGACGACAGGGAGATTGAAAGTGAGGATATCCGCAGGGTGAACAGACTGATGTATGCGGCATCGGCTGTTGTGCTTGCAGTTTCTGCAGTGACAAGAGTTTTGATTATGATGAAAATCTGATTAAGCTGCCGGATACTGACCGGGAGAGCCTGTAAAAGATTATGTCATACAACGCAGAAAGCGCAGCAAAGTTACGTAAATACGTCTTTGCTGCGCTTAAATTTTTATCAGGATATTTCCTTAATAATTATCTGACTGTATGACTTTCTTTGATGACACCGTTTGAAGTATCATATGCTTCTCCGTTAATTACGAGAATGTTTTCATAGTTACTGTTTGCATTTAAATCTCTGTCAAATACCATTATATACTGATATTTTTTCAGTGGAGTAAAGTCAGTGCCGCAGAAGGTTATTACTTCTGTTTTTGTGTGCTGTTCCTTAAGAGTGATTATACTAGCACCGTCTGTATCAGTTTTTGCAGGGAATGAAAAGGATTCAGTGGAAGTAACGAACAGTTTTCCGTCTGAAACTGTTACTTCACCGGCAGCTGTAAGACCTCTGTCGCCGCATGCAGTAACGTTTCCTCCTGTCATAGTAAATGAAGTTTCAGCCTGAACTGCATCGTTTCCGGCTTTTATTTCTGCAGATCCGTTTGAAACAGTAACAGCAGCCTTTGAAGATTTGAGTCCGTCACCGGCCGCGTTGATATCAAGCACGCCTCCGGCAAGTTCGATATCGCCCTTTGCCTTTACGGCATCAGCCTTGCTGATTCCTGAGTTGGCAGAATCAGTTTTGATTTTGATTTTACCTCCGTTGAATTTGATGTCATTGTTGCAGTAGATACCGGTCTGGGCATTTGTTTCAATTTTCAGTGAGCCGGAAGATGATTTTGTAAATGTGATATCATCCTTTGCATAGATGACTGCAGAAGCTGCGTCAGCTGCATCATATGTATTTACAAGCTTGTTTTCACCTGTGAAAGTAATCTTTGTCTTGTCTGCGTTTTCAACCATGATGCAAGGTGTATCAGTTGTGTTTGTCATCTTTACATCAGCGAGAGTGATGTTTACGCTGTCCTTGTCTTCTGCGGAAGCAGCCACAACAATCTGCGCATCTGCTGTCATCTCACCTGTAACTATATAGTCACCGCTCTTTGAAATTGTAACCTTTGTTCCTTCAACTGCTATTCCGCTGTCGGCAGTGATTTCTGTACCGTTAAGCTTAATGCTGAGCGCTGATGAAGCAGCCTCTCCGACAAATGTATTCTTGAGAAGAATGAAGTCAATTACATTTATCTGGCTGTCTGAGTTCATGTCAGCGTTTGCTTTGCCGGCATCTGTAAGGCCTTCGCCTGTGAGAATCCAGTTGCTGAGTGTTACGATATCAGCAGTGTTTACTATGCCGTTTCCGTCAGCATCGCCCTTTGTTTCAGCAGCGCCTGCCGGAATAATCACTGAGCCGCATAAAGCAAGTGCTGCAGTTCCTGCGAGTATTTTTCTGATAAATATGTTTTTCATTATAATGATCCCTTTCGTTTCCCGTTTTATGATTATTATAAAATACAGTGAACGTAAAAATCTTTTTGGCGTTCACTATAATTATATCAGAAAATAAGTTTTAAATCCATAAAAATCTGAATAAATATTTTGACTTTTGTATGACATAAAAAGCTCCCCGCAGATAAATTCTGAAGGGAGCCTGGCTGTGATTTATTTTTTTACAAGACGGCCAATCCATATTATAAGACATGAACCGGCTACTGAAAGCACAAAGTTTGCAAGCCAGCCGCCCGGTGCATGGAGAAGGGAACCAATCCATCCGCCGACAAATCCGCCGAGAATTCCGAGAAATGCATTTTTCCAGAATCCGCTGTGTCCTGAATCCATGAGCTTTCCGGCAACAGAACCGACTATCGCGCCTGTTATTACTGAAATAATGAGTCCGAGCATATTCAAGCCTTCTTTCTTCTGTTATAACTGTTGTTCTCCGGCCTGCTCTGCAGACCTTTTTTCTGTTCAAGGAAAGTATATCACAGTGTGCGTCAGCTGTCAAGAGAGTTTCCCGTAAGGTTTCTGCGGGCGGCTTCAATCAGTTTTCCGGTTCTTGCTCCGGAGTGAGGGTTTATCACTTCGTCGATAATACCGTACAGCTCGGTCACATAGCTTCCGGAAAATATTTCATCCGGTGTTCCTGTTCTGTCCGCTGTGCCGTTTTTTATGCATACGATTCTGTCAGAGATAATTCCGGCAAGCTCAACCTCGTGAAGTGACATGATGACGGATATGTTTTTTTCAGAAGCAAGCTTTTCAAGAATGCCCAGAAGCTGAATCTTGTGTGCAATATCAAGAAATGAAGTCGGCTCGTCAAGAATCATAATCCGCGGCTCCTGACACACAGCCCTTGCAAGCATAACGAGCTGCCGCTGACCGTCGCTTATTCTGCTGAAATCAGTGTCCCTGAGATAAGATATACCGGTAATGTTCATTGCGTCCTCAGCTATCGTCCTGTCTTCCTTTCTGAGAATTCCGAGTGTTCCGGTATACGGATAGCGTCCTGACTCAACAACTTCGCCGCAGGTGATAAGCTCAGGGTTTGCCTTCCTGGTGAGAAGAACGGACATTATTTTCGCGGTTTCCCTTTCACTCATCTCACTCTGGGGACGTCCGCATACAGTGACTCTGCCTGAAACGGGTCTGAGCTGTGCAGCAATGGTCTTTAGCACTGTTGATTTGCCGGACCCGTTCGGACCTATGAGTGTGACAATCTCACCGGGTGAGACGCTGAATCCGAGATTTTTTACAACAGCCTTTTTTCCGTACCCGGCTGTCAGGTCTTCAGTTTTAATATGTATGTTTTCGTTCATTTAGCTGTTCCTCCGGAATCAGTCCGGAATGCACTTACTGCATTTCCTGTTTTCTGTTTCTGCCGAGCATTATCATAAGCACCACCGGTGCGCCGAACACGGCGGTTACAGAGCTGATGCTGAGCTCACGCGGCGCGAACAGCGTTCTTGCAATCAGGTCCGAGCCGAGGCAGAAAACAGCGCCTCCTGCAAATGAAGCCGGTATGATAACAATAGGTTTTGCCGTTCTGAAAAGTGTTTTTGTCAGATGCGGAACTGCAACCCCGACAAAGGATACAGGACCTGCAAATGCAGTTACGCAGGCGGAAAGAATCCCGGAAACAACAATCAGAGCTGCGCGGAACCTCCTGATATTTACGCCTGAGTTTTCGGCAAATGACTCTCCGAGCTGGTAGGCCCCCATTGGTTTTGACAGCATGAAGGCTGCGGCAAGTCCCGTGAAGGTCACCACAGATGCGGTTCTTACATCGCTCCAGCTTGTGCCGGAGAAGGAACCGGTGGACCAGTTGTGAAGGTTTACTATGTCCGAATCATCTGCAAACGCAACAACGATGTCAGTTACAGCCGAGCATATGTATCCGGTCATGACACCGCTTACAATAAGAAGCGCCATACTCTTTACCTTACCGGAGATGAGAAGGATAAATCCCATCGTAATCATCGAACCGGCAAATGCAGCAGCCACAAGTACAGCAGACCCCGGCATTATTCCGCTGCTTATGAAAAATATCATCGCAAGCGCAACCACAAGCTTTGCACCTGATGAGATACCGAGTACAAACGGCCCGGCCACCGGATTTGAAAAGAAGTTCTGCAGCAGAAATCCCGATACGGAAAGTGCTCCGCCAAGCACCGCAGCCGCTATAAGTCTCGGCATGCGTATGCTGAGAATAATGTTTGCAGCAGTGGTGTCAGAACGGTCACCGCCAAGAACCGAAAAGACCTTTGAGGCCGGTATGCTGACGCTTCCAAGCATCAGGTTTGCACTGAACATAATCACAAGAAGAACAGCAAGCACTGCAAATCCTGTGATACAGCGTGTGTATCTGTTTTTCATCTTATTCTCCCGATATCGTTTATCATTCAAGCTTCCTGAAAAAGCTAAGACCGCTTCCGTCCGAGCCGCTGAAAATGGCATTCAGTTCGCCGGTTATATCCGCGCATGCGCTTGTCTCCTGAAACATATTCTGTCCGGTGCAGTATACATTTCCGTCTCTGAAAGCTTTAAAGTCCTTAAACAGTCCGCTTACAGCAAGGAGTTCCGCCGTGCTTCCGACAGTTCCCTCAATCGTACTGTTGTAGATTATGAAGTCAGCGTCCTTTGCCTTCTGATAGAAGTCCTCCATCTGCATGTTTATGGTTGAGAGCTCGCTTTCATCCGTTCCAAGGTCTTCGTTTGTAAAAATATATTTTCCACCGGCAAGTTCAATCATCTTTGAAACATAGTCGCCGGGCTTTCTGACATTTACATATCCCGCGGAAGTTATATAGAAAAATGCCGCGGTTTTTTTATTTTCCTCAGAAACTGTATTCCCCGAAATGCATTCAAAGGACGCAAGCTTTTCACTGAAGAACTTTTCAGCCTCATCCCTGTGTCCGGTAAGCAGACCGTAGAGCTTTATCCACTCAAGGCGTCCGAGAGGATGCTGTTCATAGCTTGACCTTTCAGTAAATACCGTCATCCCGAGACCTGTGAGTTTTTCCTTTACTTCGGGTGAGTGGGTTATCATTGTAGATTCAATTGCAAGCCTGCAGTTTTCTGACAGGAGAAATTCATAGTCAGGTGCGCTGTATTTTCCGACATAGAATATATCGTCATTTTCAACAGCTTTTTTAACAGCCTCTATGCTCCAGTTAGCCGCACCTGTTGATGTGAAGCCTATGCAGTCTTTCGCACCGCATGCCATGAAAAGATCCATGGCGGATGAAGCTGCAAGGTAAATGTTCTCATGGAGCTCCGGAATAACCGGCAGAGTATTTCCTTCCGGAACATCTGCTCCCTCAGGCACGAAGAGAAATTTTTCCGTTCCGGAGGTTATTTCCGCGCAGCTGTCTGACCTGAATGAAACGGAGAACTGTTCAGCAAACTGCAGCTCCATTTCACCGGTGATACTGACAGAGGATGAGGCAGGGGAGGAAGCAGTATCAGACGGGATGTCAGACGCTGTGCATCCGGTGAGAAGAAGACTCAGTGAAATGAGGACTGCTGCAGTTTTTCCGGCTGATATCATTTCTCTTTTATCGAGGCTGAGCTGAAGTTCAGTGTGTACTGAATTTCGTGCGGTGTGCTCATTGCAGTTGTGTCAGCTGAAACCGGAACCGCAAAGTCGAAGCGTGATACCGGTATGTCAAATTCAGAAAACTCCTCTGCAGCTTCGTCAGGGAAATACTTTTCTCCGTCGGCAATCATGTAGTCATAGTTTCTGCTGCTCCATATAATTCTTGCAGATGCCTTTCCGTCCTTAACAGTGATAACTGCAGGTGATGCTACAGATGCACGGCCTGAACCGCCTCCGAGAACCACGTCAGCCGTGTATTCTCCGTCTGCCAGTCCGAGACTTTCCGCAGTTGTGAATACGCCGTCGGCAAATGCATCAGCAGGGAGTGAGTCAGCGCGGAAAACGAGTATTCTGTCATACCAGGTTTCCTTCTTTTTGCTGAATGCTGTGCACGGTGTTTCAAAGTTAAGAGCCTCAACAGGTACAGTGTACACGTGTTCGCCGTTTTCATTTTCAGCAAAAGGAATGTATTCGTCCTCAGAAGCCTTTTCAGCCTCTTCGCCTGTACCCATGAAAACATGGAGATAACCCTTGCCGCTCATAGTCATGGCAGCAGTCATCTGTCCGTTTTCAACAGTGAGCTCACATGATGTTATGTTGAACATGGATGAGCTTGAGTCAACGTTTATACTGTAAACACCGTCATTAAGTGCAGAAGCATAAACCGCCTCCATTCCCTCAAATCCTACTTCCTCCTGCGGAGCAGTAACCGGTTTTTCATCTTCAGATACTGCTTCAGTAACAGCCTCGGTAACACCCTCAGTCACAGCCGCTTCATCTGTAACAGCTTCAGTTTCCGCTTCTGTAACCACTTCAGTTACTTTCTCTGCAACGTTACTGTTCTCAGCAGTATTCCCGTCACATCCATAAAATGTCCCTGCCACAGCCAGAAGCAGTGCGGCAGTCAGAATTCTTTTTTTCATAAACTTAACTCTCCTTTTTTACTCAAAAAAGCGGGACCCAGTAAAAAGCCCCGCTGATATTTTATTTATCCTTCTTTTTTGTTCTGCATTTTTCCGGCAAAGAGATATGTCATCCCTCTGCTGATTCCCGCGAAGCCGTAAAGTTTCTGCAAGGCCTCGCGAAGGGGTCAGGGGGCGACCGCAAAGCCCCCTGAATAAATAATCTCCGCCGTTATATCTTTACTAAATAACAAAAAAATTATTCAGCAGCCTTATCAACTGCAGCCTGAGCATGCGCAGCATAAACCTTCCTTACAGCCTCATTTTCACCAAGACCTCTGATAAGGCACTTAACCTCATATCCCTCAGCCTCAAATGCAGACTTCCATGAATCCTCGTCATCGCCGGCCATATCGTTATTTGCATGATCTCCGGCAACAACCATAAGAGGTTCAAGAATAACTCTCTTGTACTGACCAGCCTTAACCTTTGCAAGAACTGTTTCAAGTGAAGGCTCAGCTTCTACAGTGCCGATGAAGTAGTTTGCAAAACCGTCAGCAGCAAGCATATCCTGCAGCTTTGAGTAAACTGCATTTGAAGCAGCTTCTGTACCGTGACCCATGAAGCAGATAGCTGTTTCACCGTCATCGTATTCCTTTGTCCAGTCTGTGATAGCTGTTTCAACAGCCTTGAAGTCTTCATCGCTTGTGAGGAGCGGTTCGCCGATTACTACCTTTTCAAAAGCATCAGAATACTGTGCAATCTTTTCAGAAAGCTCATCGTATTCAATACCGTTCATGAGGTGTGTAGGCTGTACAACAAGTGTCTTTACACCGTTGTCCACTGCTCTCTTAAGAGCTGCGTCGATGTCGTCTATAAGAATGCCGTCACGTCTGTTTACGTGGTCAATTACGATGTTTGCAGTGAAGCCTCTTCTTACAGAGTATTCAGGAAATGCAGCTTCGAGGTCACCTTCGATTGCGCCGATTGTAAGACGTCTGCTGTCGTTAAAGCTTGTACCGAAGCTTAATACGAGAAGTTCCTTTTCGCCGATTTCATCCTGGTTTCTGATGTTGTCGAGTGAAGCATCACCTGTGTCGTAATTTTCCTCGTCTTCTTCCTCTTCTGTAACTGCTTCTGTAACAGCCTCTGTTACGGCTTCAGTAACTTCTTCAGTTACCTCTGCTTCTGTTACTGCTTCAGTTTCAGCAACTGTAACCTCAGGTGCTGATGTTCCGTTCTGTTCTGCAGCAGGGCCGCATGCTGTGAAGAGTGAAGCACACATTGCGAGACAGATAATAAATGTTGTTGTTTTTTTCATGATGATCTTACCTTCCTAAAAAATGATTTTTTGAAAAGTACAAGCTGTATCATCTTCGTGATGAATCATGGGATTGGTGCAAAAAAAACAGCTTTCTTCTGCCATGAAGAAAGCGCATCAGGCGAATGGTTTTACATTCGCATCAGTACGATCAATACCTCGTGATCTGAAGAGCATAGAGCAGCTTCTGTACCAGCAGAACGGCAGGTTTCCTGACTTGAGCATCATCATATACCGCAGGCCTTCCCGGTTACCCAGTGACCCGGTCTGTAAATCAGACCCGCTGCAGTATACTCCGCTTTCACAGTGACGAGATCGTACAGCATTTTCAGCTGTTTCCCTTTTAACCCTCCGGATGTTCTGCCTGCCGGAAGGCACCGTCTGTTTTTTATTCAGTTAGCGTTGTTAAGTGCACAACACATGTATTATAGCATATTGCACTAATAATTGCAACGGTTTTTAGATGAAATATCAAAGGCTCGATGCAGAATTTTACTATATTTTAGTGTCTTTCTTTGTGCATCCTTAACAAAAATATATTCCGCGTTCATTCACGAAAACTGCACGCCATTGTTACGCTGAATAAACAATTAACAGCCGTGAAACAAAATATCAGCGCAGCAGGGATACGCGTTTGCGTAACCTTTGCTGCGCTGACTGAATAAACTATTCGGTTTCAATTATGATTTTATCTGTAGTAAACACAGGCTTGTATTCACGTGAGTTTTCATCATAACCGCTGATGTTCATTTCGAGCTTTTCAATCTCGTCAATTCCGTATTTGTCAAGCTTATCACTCTGTATAATAATTTTCTGCACTGCCTTCTGACCCGGACGGACGTCAGTGAAGAGGAACGAACCGGAATCACAGTCATTTACAGAGATTTTTGAACCTTCAAGTTTCAGAAGCCTGTCAGTTTTGTTTTCAAGAACAACTATTACGTTTTTGTCATCATTGAACTCGCTGTCCTGTATGCCGGCAAATGAGACTTTGAGTTCATTCTGTTCGTATACAGGCTCCGCGAAGTCATAGGAATCATCGGTATTATTGTTTAACGTGTCTATAACAATCGTGCCGGAGGATGCGATTGTGTCGTATGTTGTGGTGTTCAGCAGACCGAGTTCAAGTGCAATTCGGTTTACATTGTATATACCTGCTGTTTCTGCTTCGTCAAGCTGAATTGTAAGGGATGCAGAAGCAGTTTTTCCGGCTTCTACCTCCTGATAAAGAAAGGCAGGAATATCATAGTCGTTCAGTGAAACTGTATCATGGGAAGATTCAAGAATTATGTCCTTTCCTGATTTGTTTTCGATTATAAGTTCAAGACTGGCTGTGGAACTGAACTGATAGGGATGTGAAAGTTCTGATGCAGTAACTGTTACGCCGTTTGATTCCCATATAACCTGTCTTTCAATCTGATTGTCAGGGTTAAACAGGTAAGCGTCGTCGCTGTAGTCAGCGAAGTTGTCAGTGTCCTGATCGTCATCGTAGTATCTGTAGTTCTCCTCGTGTGAGCCGGAATCTGTATTGAATGAATGGAAAAATCCGACTGTGAACGGGACAGCAGCTGACAGAAAAACGAGAGAACATATTCCGATAACTACCGCCTTTACGGCAGATATGCCTGATTTTTTTGAAATCTCAGGTCCGCCTGCAGGCGGGTTGTACTGAACAGGTCCCGGGCTGTATTCCGCACCGTCCGGAGCCGCAGCTATATTTATAAAATCTGTATCCGGAGTTCCGTACGGAGCCTGCTGTTCTCCGGGCTGAGCCGTCAGAGGTGCTCCGATTCTGAATCCGCATTTTTCGCAGAATACTGCATCGTTGTCAAGTTTGCTTCCGCATTTTTCACAGAACATATTTATTTTTTCTCCTGTCTTTTT
The DNA here is from genome assembly GCA_045642145.1 of Oscillospiraceae bacterium. Lineage (GTDB taxonomy): Bacteria > Bacillota > Clostridia > Oscillospirales > Ruminococcaceae > HUN007. Next base: position 19,220 of record JAZUIH010000047.1, read on the forward strand.
TATTGAAACACTGATTGAACCGGTATCCGGCTAAGCCCTGTATTCACAGGAATGCTGTCTGTAAATCAGTGCACTGATTTAAATCCGGATATAACCGGAAATGTGCGCTTACTGATAGTATATCATATTTTTCAGCCGTTTACAATAATCATTCCGGCTGTATAGTCAGCGTATGCGCCCGGAATGAGCTTTTTTTTCAGTACTTTATCCGTATCCGAGTAAACCTTATCGTACGGTCTGCCAGTGGAATCGGCGACGTTTTCAAAAGTTATCCTGTCAGCATGTGCTATATGGGGGATATAGTATTTAAGACGGAGCAGCGTTTCCGCGCTTCTGCGCAGAACAAAAGTTATTGCTGCGCCTGCAGCGGTAAGAACCACAAGAAGAATATCCGTTATAACCGCAATAAAATCAGCGCCGCCTGATGTACGCAAACCGATAAGGAGCACAAAGAATGAAAGTGCAGCTGAAGCACCGGTGATATACGATATCAGTTTAAAAACCGATGATTTTATCCTGATTTTAGAATATGCCTTTTTTATTTTTTCCCTCAGAACTGTCTGTTCTTCCGGAATGAAGAAAAAACAGTTTTCCTTCATGTCAACGTAAGCGTACTTAAGGAAGTCTCTTTTTATAAGAAATTCAAGATTGTTTCTGACGGCTGCCTCTGACTGACCTGAATTCAAACTTAATTCTGTAATAAATGTTCTGTTTTCACCGGACAGATATTTAACCGTTTTGCCGCACTGGTGCATCATCACGGCGTAAGTGAGAAAATATACTCCTCCGCTCAGAAAAATGAGAGCGATAAAAAGATAAAGCAGGACTACGGGTACAGTGCCTTTTTCATTAACAAAAATACCAACACCTGCGGCAAATATCAGCGAGACACCGGCTGCTGCAAGAAACAGCAGAGCACAGACTATGCTGAGAACCATGCGTGTACTGAGACTGGATTTAAGACTGTTCATATTAAAGTACAGAAAATTCTGAGTTCCTTTCTGAAATATCGGAAACAATATATATTTATGATATTGTGTTTCATTAATTAAAGAAGCTTTATGAGTCTGCTGTGTTCTTCCGGAGGAATCTCAAGAAAATCCATAGCCTCTTCAGCGTTCTTATTAAGTTTCTTCATTACTGCACGAATATCTGCAGCTCTGCTTTCATCCTTACCTTCAGTTTTACCTG
>JAZUIH010000048.1:0-2040 GCA_045642145.1 Oscillospiraceae bacterium
CCGGTCTGTCTGTAATCCACTCATCTGATACAAGAGGTACACCGGCAGTAGGAGTATTTTCAATATCAAAGCAGTCAGTATCCGTACATTCATCCTGCGGCGCCATGTCACCGACAACGTGCCACTCCTGTTCTGCAGCAGAATTCTCATTGTATTCTATTACAGTGTCATCAATACCTGATGAGCCAGGGGCAAGTGCAACCTTTGTAACGTACGGGGCTGTTTCAGCCGGACTGCCTGAATCTGCTTCCGCACTGCTGTTCTGAAACATCATGCTTCCCGGAACTGCTACTGCACCTGCTGTGAGAGCAGCAAGAACTGATGTTATATCTTTAGTAAACTTTTTCATAAAATCATCCCTCTTTCACATATCCGGACTTTTTCAGGAAGCACTGATTTGGTTCTGCGTACATGATGCACAGTCTGACGAAAAATATGAAGCAGAAGATGTGAGTTAATCAGTGTTTTTTTAGTCCGCAGTATTCAACGGAATTTCCTCGTCCTGTTCAAGGACAGCAGAAATTTTCTTTTCTGTAAACCCTGCTGTGAAATTCAAATTATTTTTGACTTTCATTATAATAACATCTGAGCAGCGCAAAAAGACAGTTCTGCAAAGCAACTTTGTAGATATGCACAAATATCAGATGCCGAAATGCACACATCAGACAATTTAATCTGCTGTGTACAAAAAACAATCTGAATATATTCATTTATCTGATATAATATAGTGAACGACAGAAAAAGATTTTTTCGTTTACTGTCAGCCGATATGCTCGGAGCTAACGCAGGAAGAAATAGAAACCACCCCTGCAAGGCATGCGGTAACCGGATGACAGCAGACATATAAGGAGGACGGAAATGGAGTACACTATAAGTATTACAAACAAATGCAATCTCAGATGCGCGTACTGTTATGAACGGCATCTTAACACGGATTACGGGTGTTTAAGCGATGAAACTGCTGAACATATCAGAGATTTTATCAACAGCCGGAATGATGCGGGAAATGTTTATCTTTTCGGAGGTGAGCCGCTGCTGTACACGGACAGGGTAAAATATTTCATTGAAAATGTAAACGCAAAACAGTTTGTCATTACCACAAACGGAACAATGCTGAACGAGGATTTTCTGAAGTGGTGTGAGGACAAAAACGTTGTTATAAATATGTCACATGACGGGCTCACCTGCGAGGGACGTGGCGTGGAAACATCAGTACTTGATGAAAAGCTGAAGCTTCTTCTGAAGTTCAGACCTGACGCACTTGTACAGCTTGTATATACTGAACAGACACTTCCGCATCTTTACGATAATGTGATGCACTTTAAAAATCTCGGCGTGAAAAAGGTATCAGCGGCCATGGACTCATTTTTAAATCCGGACGACATGAGCGCCTTCGGTGATATCCTGCGTGAGCAGTGGAAAAAATTATCCGGAATAAAAAATCTGTTTATGTACGAGCTCGAAGGGAAAAAGAAAACCATAAAATCCGGTGTTCCCTCAAAGTGCGAAATCTGCAGGAAGAAGGTCTTCATAAACTGGGACGGTAAATTCTATCCGTGCATACAGTTTCAGAATATCAGCAGTTTCCAGTGCGGTGACATATTCAGAGGGATACTGAAGGAAGAGGCTGAAAAAGCACATCCTGACTATTCGGCAGTTTCAGCAAGATGCCATGGATGCGAAATAGAAAAATACTGCCGCAACTCATGCGCCTGCCGTAAAATGTCCACCACGGGAACGGTTACAGACATGTCCGAAGCCGCATGCATGGAGGAGCAGGTGCTTGTCCTTACTGCACTTGAACTCCTTGCTGAGAACAATACTTCTCTGAATTATAGTGAACGCAGAAAATAATTCTGCATTCACTGTAATTAATTTATTTTTATTGCCTTGCACATCCGATGACAGCAGTAGGCTGCAGAAATCAAACTTCGCCTTTGGCTTGTTTTCTTTAGCAGCCCTTGCAGAGGTCGTTTCTATTACTCACTGCGTGAGTAATGAAAGACCGCCTACGTCATCTCCGTGCAAATCGGCTAATTG
>JAZUIH010000049.1:0-4659 GCA_045642145.1 Oscillospiraceae bacterium
CGGATATTCGCTTTCGCCGTAACCAATGGAGTAATACTCTATTTCAAACTCATGATCACCGTACATATTTTCAAGTTCCGGTATCATTTCTCTGAAATCATATGAATTTCTGTTGTACTCGTCAATATAGTCATCAATAACGTATCTGTTGCCGTTGTCATCAGTTATTACAGTGAAGTTAATGGAAATATCATTGCTTTCAAACGGAAGTATGCTTTCTTCATCTGAAATTTCTTCAGATGCTTCAGGTGATACAGCAGGTTCGGAAATCTCTTCTGATTCCTGTACAGGCTGAGCTTCCTGCTCCGGAGCAGTTATTTCCGGTTCAGTAATTTCAGAAGAATCAAGCACCGGTTCGTCAGGTGCAAGTTCAGCGTTTACTTTATCAATGAATTCACCGAGCTTTCCGTCCATAAGGCTGTTTATGTATGCAGGACTGCCGAATCTGTTCACAAACGGGGAACCGTTCATGAGATCAGTGTCTGCATGTTTTGCGTTTCTGCCGGCAAGTACATTTTCAAATCCCTGAAGAAATTTTCTGACCTGCTCAGGCATTTCGGCATCGCCTTTCGCATTAATAAAGGCCTGACGTATTTTTCTGTCATTTTCAGCATCATAAGTTCCGCTGTAGGCCTGCCGCAGCTCTGTCCATGCGTTTTCATGTCTTTCAAAATCAGATGCTGTCCTGGCAAGAAGTTCAGAAAGCTCTTTCCATGTATATTCCACAGTAAAATCACCGGCGGTAAATGACATGCCTGAAAAGGTATCCCTTGCTTCCACAAATTCAGAATATCCGACAGGGTAGAAGCTGCTGTCTTCTGGAGTTTCAGTTCCGGGTACCGTTATGGCGTAGCTTCCGGAATCGAGATATTTCTTTGCTGTTTTTACATAGTCTTCAGATGTTTTAAACTCATCAGCAATATCCTGAAGTTCATCCCTTGCAAACATTCTGTCAATGACAGCCGGCATAAACTCAGGGTTGTTCATGTATTCCACAAGAGTGTCATGAGCATTGTTTCTGAAGTTCATTATATAGTCTGCTTCACTGATTACACGGTTATAATCATGGTTGTTTTCAGCGGCAGCTCTTCTTGTATAGTCAAGAAGGGAAGCAAATTCCGAAGGATTAAGTCTTCTTACCAGGGAATGTCCCGGTTTTGCTGCGGAACGTTCTCTGTCTGCATCCATTATCTCAGCATATACAGCAACTACTTTTGTTGAAGGAGATACGTCATTGATTATATGCAGCGCTTCTTCAGGCGAAACACGTTCGTTTATCGAAAGAAGTACGGTGTGAACTGCATTAAGAGGATTCCTTTCCGGTTTTTCCTCACTTACAAGAAACTGTCTGCCGTCACTGAATTCAGGACGAACAAAGCTGGCATCTGATACCTCATGAATATTTTCAAGAAGATCTGTAACAGATGTGTATCTTCGGTGCGGCGGCTTTTCTGAAGTTTCAGGAATTGTCTCCTGAACAGTTTCTTCTGATTCAGGAATCTCCTCTGCTGGCTCATCCGTAGTTATCACAGATTCAGATACTGCTTCTTCCGGCTCTTCAAATAACGGTTCTGATATTTCTTCCTCATTAATCTCATTGCTGTGCTGATCAAGGAAGGAATACAGTTCTTCAATATTGCCTGCTAAAAACAGTTCACTGTATTTTTTTATATCGTCAGGATTGAAAGTGTTATCCAGACGGTCGAGTGCAGTTTCAGAAAGGCCTGAATTAAAGGCATCCAGTATTGCGTCAGCCTGTTCCTGATTATAGTCTTTGCCTTCAAGAATGCCGCCGATTGCAACCATAGTATCACAGTAGTTTCTTGCATCAAGGAGAGCACTGTAAACGCCGTCTTTGTCAAGAGTGCGTTCAGTTTCTGAATAGCTGAGAAATGTTCTCATTCTTTCTGATATGTAATCAAGCTGTGTATCACTGTAGTCAGCCTTATAGTATGAATTTAAGAAGAAAGGACCTGCACTGGCAGCGGCCAGATCAATTACATCCTGTATTCTGCTTATCTGATGATCGCTGAGATTATTTTCATTTTTCAGATTATTTACAATAAGCTGTCTTGTATGAGCTGACAGGAGAGTCCTGCTGAATTCTGCAGCATCCTCCTTGTTTACAGTAAACATAACCTTGTTGTCTCTGATAAGACCGGAATACGGAATTGACTGATTCTCCATGAATTCTCTTATTTCAAAGTAATTATCAGGTTTAAGTCCTGATACAAAGAAATGTCTGTTTTTTATTTCCGCATATGGTGTATTTCCGATAATGTTTCCGTCATTGCTGCGTTCAGTGTCCTGCTTAATAAACTGTTTGCGCATTTCGATAACACTGCGGTTTATATCCTTTACAGCTTCAAAATCAGATTCTGATACAGTAAGTGTTGCTTTGCCGTTTTCATATATTCTTCCGGAAAATTTTATACCGTTGTTATTCATGATTTCAGACATTTTAAGGGCAGTATCCCTGTCAGCGCTGAAATATGTTTTCTTTGGAATTGTTTTATATGCTGTATTTCCGATAAGATTTTTGTCCGGCGGGGAATAGGGCTTTGAAGATTTCTGAACATTTACTTTTTCAGTTCCTGTTATCTGAGTCAGCCTGTTAATATCCTTGTCATCAACGGCCATTCTTACAGCGCCGTTCTGTACATAGGCATAGTAGTTTATACCGGAATTGTTTATTGCATCCTTCAGCTTTTCGTATGCATCTTCCTGTACAGAGATAATTGATTTATATCTGTTGTCTGTTGCAGTGTTCCAGAAACTGTTACCGTAAGTCACCATATGTTTATTGCCTCCTGTATTTAGTCGCGTGCGCCGCGGCTGTTGTTTTTCTCGTTTACGTTCTCGCGATTCTGAGCCTGTCTGTTACTGGCTGCGGCGGCTGCTTCATGCCGCATGGATTCACGTGAAAAGTAAAATGGTTTTCCTTTGTTTTCTGCTGTCTGAGCTTTATCTGATCTTTTCTGTTCCGGTTTGTCATGTGAAAATTCCTTTTCTACAAAATCCCTGACAGCAGTACCTCTTACTTCCTTTTCAATCTCCTTGAATTTATCAAAATCAGTTTTTGCAACAGTAACAGCTGACATGTTATCATCTCTCTTCATCGCAGAGTATGTTATGCCTGCTTCATCAAGCTTTTTCATGATTTTTTCTGCTGCTTCCTGTGGTTCAACACTGACAGCTCTGTTATTTCTCGGAAGTGAAAGATAGTAATCAGGATTTATAAGATCACTGAATTTAACCGGATTTTCCTTTCCGGCATCTTCAACGGCTTCCTTAAATATTTCAGAAAGTCTGTCCTGATCTTTTTTATCAACAGTCAGAGTAAATTTATCATCCTTGGATACTGCTGAAAAAGGAATGTTTTTGTCATTAAGCTTATGCATTACTTTAATGGCGACATTTCTTTCAAAGCTTTCTATTTTTCTGTCTTCCTTAGGCAGATTTTTATAGAATTCAGGGTTTATCTTTGTATCTCTGCCTTCCGGAATATTAATCTCCTGTGGTGACAGCTTTTCCGGAACTGCTTCAGTTCTGGTCTCAGTTTCCGGTGCAGGAGCTTCATTTTCGGCAGTTTTTTCTTTGCGGGCTTTTTCAGATTGTTTAAAATCATCAGCAGTTTCTGTAATTATTTCTTCAGCAAGATCATCAATGTCCCGGCAGTCTGAATTTTCAATTATTTCTGAAGCTTTTATCATCACTTCATCAGCTCTTTCACCGGTAAGACCGCTGAAAGGAATCTCAGAGTTTTCAAGCCTTTCAAGCTTCTGATTAAGAACAGACAGCTTTTCCTTTACTGATTCAAGACTGCGGGAAAGGTTAAGCTTTTCCACGCTTGAAGAAGTTTTGTCATAGTTGGCGCTGATACTGTCAATGCGTCTCTGAAGCTTGTTAATCTTATACTTCAGAATATTCTTTGATGTTTCGTTAAGAGATTCCATGTTTTCTGCGAACATTTTCCGCCTTTCAAAACTGTTCGGAATCATAAAGCTTCTTATTATTCCGGATATAGCAGATATCTTTTTCGCTTTGTTCAGTACATTTTCCTTTTTGTGCTGAAGGTTATTGATTTTTGTTCTGTGATTCTCAATCTTTTTGGCTTTTTCCGGAATAAGCTCTGTTCTGATGGAATTAATTTTCTTTTCATTTGAGGCAATTACTGCTGAGACAGCAGGTATCTTGTCAGCAAGTGTCTTCAGCACAGCATTTGCGGCTTCAAGCTTTTCTGCACGAACACTGAGCTTTTCTATTTTTGCTTCCTGTGCGGCAATTTTATCTTCTCTTGCAGCAATCTTTTTATCTATATCATCTGCCTGCGCAGCATGGTTTTCGAATATTGCATTAAGTACCGGAACAAGGGCTTCCTTATTGGTTTCAGGTATATTTTCCTGAACCGGATTCAGTTCCTTTTCATTATCCTGAACTGGCATGATTTATCTCCTTATCTTTCTGAAACACTGCGGTTTCGTGACGGTTTATGAGTGTCAGGCTGTTCCTTAGGATGTAAATCCGTGCTGAGATTTATAATGCGGTTAAGTGAACGCCTGATTGTGAATGTATCTGCATAGCAGCAGTTTATGTATGCGGTTGTTATTCTGTTCTGTATATCAACCGGAAATGAATGAAGCTTTGATACTGATACTT
>JAZUIH010000050.1:0-4749 GCA_045642145.1 Oscillospiraceae bacterium
CTCTTCTATAAGCTTCATTGCGGCATCATAGCTTTCCGGATGAACCGCTGTGTTGTCAAGCGGATTTTTTCCGTTTCTTACTCTGAGGAAGCCTGCACACTGCTCAAATGCCTTTGGTCCGAGCTTAGGAACCTTGAGGAGCTGTTTTCTGTCTGTAAACTCTCCGTTTTCCTCTCTGTAGGCAACAATATTCTTTGCGTTAGCTGTACTGATACCTGCAACGTATGAGAGAAGAGAATGTGATGATGTGTTAAGGTCAACGCCCACTGAGTTTACGCATGCTTCAACAACACCGCCGAGAGCCTCGTCGAGTCTTGGCTTAGGCATGTCATGCTGATACTGTCCGACACCGATAGCCTTCGGTTCAATCTTTACAAGTTCAGCAAGCGGGTCCTGAAGACGTCTTGCGATTGACACGGCACTTCTGAGTGAAACGTCATAATCCGGGAACTCCTCTGCAGCAAGCTTTGAAGCTGAGTATACCGAAGCACCTGCCTCACTTACCACCATGTAGCTTACCTTGCGGTCGGTTTCCTTGAGTATCTTTGCAACAACGGCCTCTGATTCCCTTGATGCAGTACCGTTACCGATGGCTATTGTATTGACGTTCTGTGAAATGATAATTCTCTTAAGCTTCTGGCTCTCCTTTTCTATTCTGTCTGCTGAACCCATTGAGATGTGAACAACGTCAGTATAGAGAACCTTTCCTGTATGGTCAACAACTGCAACCTTGCATCCTGTTCTGAAACCAGGGTCAAGACCGAGTGTAACTGTATTTTTAATCGGCGGCTGAAGAAGGAGCTGTCTTAAGTTTTCAGAGAATACCTTTATAGCCTGCTCAGCTGCATTTTCAGTAAGCGCAGAACGGATTTCACGTTCAATTGAAGGAAAGATGAGACGCTTGTAGCTGTCATCTGCCGCAGCCTCAACAACGGAAGCGCATGCGCTCTCATTCTTTACATATCTGTTCGCACACATTGCCGCAGGGGTGTCATCAGGTGAAGCAACCGAAACCTTCAGGAAGCCCTCCTTCTCACCTCTGTCAAGGGCGAGAATTCTGTGGTTCGCTGTCTTTGCAAGAGGTTCAGAGAAGTCGTAGTAGTTTTCATATACACTTTCAGCTTCTTCATCAGCAGCCTTTGATACGATTACGCCGTTCTTCATAAAGTATGCTCTGAGCATCTTTCTGAGATCAGCATCATCGGAAATATCCTCGGCGATAATATCAGAAGCACCGGCAAGAGCATCCTCAGCTGTAAGTATCTCCTTCTCTGCATCAATATATTTTTCCGCTTCAGCATGCGGATCAGCACCCTTGTTCTGAGCCATTATAAATTCAGCAAGAGGAGCAAGTCCCTTCTCACGGGCAACGCCTGCCCTTGTCTTTCTCTTTGGCTTGTAAGGACGGTAAATATCCTCAGCCTCAACAAGGGTGCGTGCACCGGATATGGCAGCCTTAAGCTCATCTGTAAGCTTGCCCTGCTCGTCGATGAGAGCAGTAATCTCTTCCTTTCTCTTTTCGAGATTGCGGAGATATGTCATACGGTCAAAGATTTCTCTTAAAATCTGGTCATCAAGAGAACCTGTTGCTTCCTTTCTGTATCTGGCAACGAAAGGAATTGTTTTTCCGTCATCAAAAAGTGCGATTGTATTGTCTATCTGTTCCTGTCTGAGTTTAAACTCATCAGCAAGTACTCTGTTAATATCCATATTGTGTTTCCTCCTTAGAGTGACTCAGAAAGCTCTGCCCACTCGTCAAACAGTTCATTTGAAATTTCCTTGATTTCATTTATCCTCATGCATTTTTCGTTCATGAGATTGTAGTCAGCAATTACCTTTTCATCGGAGAGCTCAGCCTCAAGCTTCTCCTGCTCCTCCTGAAGCTCCTCCATCTGCTTTTCTATGTCGCGTATGCGCTGACGGTTCTTAGCGTCAAGGTTACGCTGCTCTTTGGTTTTGAACGCCTTCTCCTTCTTTTCGGCATACTGTTCACGGAGCTGCTCCTGCTTTGCTGCATCAGCAGCCTCGGCTGCCTCCTGTTCGCGGCGTGTCTTTATTCTGATATAGTCATCAAATCCGCCGCTGAAGCTTTCCGTTCCTCCGGCAGTTATTTCAAGAATTCTGGTTGAAATCCTGTTGAGAAGATATCTGTCATGTGAAACGTATATTATCGTTCCCTCAAATCTCTCAAGTGCGTCCTCAAGAACCTCCTTCGTCTGAAGGTCAAGATGGTTTGTCGGTTCGTCGAGGATGAGTACGTTTCCGTGCTCCATCATCATTATTGCAAAGCAGAGCTTGCATCTCTCGCCGCCGCTGACAACTCCGGCCTGCTTGAAAACATTTTCGCCTGTAAGACGTACCTTTCCGAGAAGGTTTCTTACTTCAAGGTCAGAGAGCAGCGGATACCTGCTGTGAATCTCCTCAAAGACGGTATTTGAACGGTTTATATTCTCTGCTTCCTGGTCAAAGTATGATATTTTGACGTTTGCCGCCCACATAACCTTTCCTTTGTGAGGAAGTTTTTCCTGAATAATCTTGAGAAGCGTTGACTTGCCTATACCGTTGTCACCGATAACCGCAAGCTTTTCACCGCGGCGCACCTCAAAGGAAAGGCTGTCAACAAGTGTTCTGCGCTCGTCGCCGAATCCGACTGCAACATCGATGTCCTTAACCTTGAGCACCTCCTGCGGAGGATCGATTCCAAATGTAAAATCGAGCTTTGCAGCCTTGTGATATGTGTTCGGCTTCTCGATTCGTTCCATTCTCTCAAGAGCTTTGACTCTGCTCTTCGCACTTTTTGAGGTTGTTGCACGTACAATGTTTCTTGCAACATAGTCCTCCATCTTTGCAATCTCCTTCTGCTGAAGGTCATATTCCTTCTGCTGACGGGTAACTGCCTCCTCCTTGAGTCTTGTAAACGCAGTGTAGTTGCCCTTGTATCTTGTGAGAACTGTATTTTCAATCTCGCAGATGGAGGTAACTGTTTTGTCAAGAAAGTATCTGTCATGCGAAACTATGAGAAGAGCACCCTTGTAGTCCCTGAGGTAATCCTCAAGCCACATTACCGTTCTGAAATCAAGGTGGTTTGTAGGTTCGTCGAGAATGAGGATATTAGGGTTCTCAAGAAGAAGCTTTGCGATTGCGAGTCTTGTCTTTTCTCCTCCTGAGAAGCTTGATATCACTCTGTCAAAAAGGTCCTCTGAAAATCCCATACCGTTGAGTATGGTTTTTATCTTTACCTTGATTATATATCCGTCATTTGCCTCATAGTAGGCTGAGATACGGGAGTATTCCCCGGAAAGAGCCTCGTAGTCAGCAGGGTTTGAAGCCATGAGCTTTTCAAGCTCTTTCATTCGCTCTGATATGGCGATAAGCTCTGAAAACACACTCTTCATCTCGTCAATTACTGTATTTTCATTGTCAAGGGCGCCCATCTGTTCAAGGTAGCCGATATTTGTCTTTGAGGCAAAGGAAATTATTCCGTCCTCGTCAGTAAACCTGTCCGGATCCTCCTTACCTGTAATCAGACGGAGAAGAGTGGTCTTTCCGCAGCCGTTAATACCGATAAGACCGATACGGTCATTTTCATCTATAGTTAAATTAACGTTCTTAAGTATCTGGTTTCCGTTATAGAACTTGTTTACATCTGTCATGCTTAAAAGCATCTGTCAATCACCATTTTCCGTTTGTTTTCCATATGTTTTTTCGAGAGTAAATCCATTTCATTATATCACAGAAACAGGAAAAATGCAAGTTCGGCCTCTTCCTCTGCATTACAGCATAAATAACAAAACAACCCTTGTAAGGCGAAGAGTTTTGTGATATAATATATAGAGAAAGCCGGTTATTATGACTTTCACTATATTCAACGGAGGACAGAACAATGTTTAAAAAAGGCATTTCAGAAGAAGAAATAAAAGAACTTATAGACGATCGTCTTGAAGAAACTATTAAGAAGCAGGCTGAGGAAATCGCTGAACTCAGAAAAATGATAAAGCATCAGTCAGGTGAGATTTATGAACTCAGAAAGAAAGTAAACAGCGGTTCGGAAACAGGTGCTGTTACAGTTACTGAAGAAGGATTAAAGGAACTTTCAAAGAAAATCTCACAGGAAATTCTCTCAGAGCCTGAGGAGGAAACACTTAACCGCGCTAAGCCTTTCTGCGATGAAAACGGTGAGATGAACACACCACTCGCAAGAATGGGATACGTAATGAGCGAATGCACAACATTTACACAGAAGTACATCTCAAAAATGCTTAATCACCTTTTCGGAGAAAAGAAGTAATCAGTGTTTTATAAAGCTTAAAGGGACTGTTAAGAAACTCCCCTTCAAAAAGGTAATGGGCATCTCAATGAGATGCCCATTACTATTCATAAAAAAATCAGCTGCACCACTTGTGTGCAGCTGATTTTTTGTAATATAATCCCGAGTTTTACAGTTACTAAGATACAAACAGCCTCTAATCCACGTAAATACGTTTTTAGAGGCTGTTGATGTTTTTCTTGAAGCGCAGGCGCTTTCTGGTAATTAATGGTTCTTGCTGATTTTTTCGATTGTTCTCATTTTTTGGATTCTTTCCATTTTTGATATTATCTGAGAAGTGTCCTGTATCGCGAACGCATTTCTGCAGGTGTACCAAGCTGATCCATTACCTCATCAGCAGTCATGTTCTGAACTGTCATAAGAAGCTTTATTGAATTTACCGCCTGCATATCGGACTGCATACTGTTTTTCTGTGCCTGTTC
>JAZUIH010000051.1:0-7624 GCA_045642145.1 Oscillospiraceae bacterium
GTTTGTATGTACAGCTCTTTCAACTGTATTAAGCGGCGCAACATTCCTCAGCATGCTTTACCTCTTACTTAAGCACTCAGGCGCACAGAGCCTTGCAATTCTTGCAGGCCAGATCTGCTTCACATCTGTTACAAACGGTATCATAGCTTCAGTTCTCTATGCACCGCTCAACCTTGCGGTAAACAGGGAAAAGTAATCAGAAACAGCTTTTTGTAAAACATAAGTTAATGAAAATACGAACAGTTCGCTTTTTGCCCGGTACGGGCGTTATGCGGGCTGTTTGTGCAGTTTGTGGTGTATTACCTGTGCTGAGCGTACCATTATGTATCAACTGTAAAAATATTTGAATCGTATTGACAGATAAAAATATTATGCTATAATTATAGAGGAAAACGGAGTTGTTTCGTTTTTAAAAGCAAAATACAGTAAACCGGTGAAGCGAAGATAAAACCATATCAGGGCGCCTACAGAGAGCGGGGAATGCTGAGAACCCGCGGAGAAGCAGAGTGGTAAATGGATCGCTGAGGGCAAAGTGAAATCCCTGTTTTATCAGTGAGAGTAGCGGCGACGCGTGCTGGCGTTACAGGCAGAAAATGTGTTGGCATTTTCGTAAAAGTGGTTCGTTATCGGGCAATTAAGGTGGCACCGCAGGAAAAGAGTTTTCTGTCCTTATGTTATTACATCAGTAGTAGCATAGGGACTTTTTTTATTGCCTGTTTCTTTACCTCTTCTTATGAAATCCGCCTTTTTCAATGGCAGCATACAAATCATTATTTTTTTAATTATGAAAGGATGTCTAAGCATGGAAAACGCAGTAAAAAGAGAAGTTAAGTCACAGGAAAAGAAGGGACTCGGCTTAAAGGAAATTATTCTTGTCGCAGTTCTTCTCGCTGCAGGTGCAGTTCTTAAGTTTTTTGTAGGTTCAGTAGTAAACTTCGGCGGAATGAAGCCAAACTTCATAATTGCCATGTACTGTCTTGCAATTATGCTTATTAAGCCAAGACTTCACGAAGCAGCAATAATCGGTATAATTGCCGGGGTTGTATGTCAGTTCTTCCCTGGTACACCATATATAAATATCGTAAGTGAAACAGTAGGCGCATTTGCCATGGGTCTTCTCCTCAGACTCCCTCTGAAGTTAAGCAAGGTAGACCTGCGTCCTCCGGTATGTACATTTATCTCAACAATCATCAGCGGATTTACATACCTCGGAATGCTTTATGTTCTCCTCTATGCAGGTGCAGATGTAAAGCCTACAGCTCTCGGTGTATTTGCCGGAATTATTTTCGGTACAGCTGTTATCAACACAATTATCGTAACAGTACTTTACACACCGCTTAAGCTTGCGTTCAAAAAAGACTAAGGAAACACTGACTTACAGACGGTTCAGTGCTGTCCTGAAAAAATACAGTTTCAAACATCTGAAAGGATCTCATCTGGTATGATAAAAATAGAAAATCTCAGATTTCAGTACAGCGGAGGCAGGGAATTCGCACTTGACGGAATTAATCTGAACATAGAAAAAGGCGATTTTGTAGGAATAATCGGAGCAAGCGGTGCCGGAAAAAGTACTCTTACATACGCCATAAACGGTATAGTACCTCATCATTTCAAGGGGGACTACTATGGTTCTGTAAAGGTCTGCGGACTTGATACGGTAGACAACTATCCGGAAGATATCGCTCTTCATGCGGCAAGTGTATTTCAGGATATTGATGCACAGATGACTGCAACAATGGTAGAGGATGAAATACTCTTCGGACTTGAAAATTTTGAATGTCCTGCTGACGAAATAGAAGAACGCGTTACATATGCCCTCAGTACGCTCGGTATTGAGGACCTGCGCAAGAGAAATATCAACACTCTCAGCGGCGGACAGAAGCAGAAGGTTGCAATCGCAGCCATGATCGCGCTCAGACCTGAAATTATCGTTCTCGATGAGCCTACAGGTGAACTTGATCCGCAGAGCAGCAGACAGATTTTTGAACTGCTTAAGGAGCTCAACCAGACCCTCGGTATGACTATAGTTATTGTTGAGCAGAAAATTATGCTTCAGTGTGAATTTGCAGACAAGCTTATTGTTATGGACAAGGGAAAGGTTCTTTTCTATGACAGCGTAAGCAGGGTACTTTCTCACAGTGATGAACTTGAACAGCTTGGAATCAATATTCCGCGTATTGTATCGCTTGCAAGAGGACTTGAAAAGAGCGGACTGTACAGCGGTGAATATCCGGTTAATCTTGACGACGCAGAAAAAATGGTACATACAGTACTTGGAGACAACTGATTTCAAAGGACAGGTTTATTATGATTGATTTTAAAGATGTAAGTTTCAGATACGGTGATACAGATACACTGAAAAATATTTCATTCCATATAGACAAGGGCGACTTTGTTGCGGTGCTCGGTGCAAACGGTGCCGGAAAGACAACACTCAGCAAGCTCTTCAACGGAATACTCAAACCGACTTCAGGTGACGTAATACTGGGCGGCTTTAACACAAAGACAACAAGGACAAGTGTCCTTGCAAAAAACGTAGGATTTCTTTTTCAGAATCCTGACAGACAGATATGCAGAAACACAGTAAAGGACGAGATTATGTTCAGCCTTTCCTGTATCGGTGTTCCTCAGGATGAAGCTGAAAAGAGATGCAGTGCCATAATTGAAAAGTTCGGCTTCAACCCTGAACGTGATCCTTTCAATATGAGCCGCAGCGAAAAGCAGAGAGTTGCTCTTGCGTCAATTATTGTTACAGAACCGGACGTAATGATTCTTGATGAACCTACAACCGGACTTGACTACGATGAATGCATCCATATATTTGAGATTGTAAAGTCTCTCAATGAAAAGGGCGTAACGGTAATTATGGTTACTCATGACATGGAGCTTGTACTCGACTACTCAAAGAAGGTTCTTGTTATGAACAGGGGAAAAATGCTCGCGTTTGATGAAATGCGCAAAGTTATGAAAAACAGGGAGGTCCTCACCGAAGCAAGACTCCTTCCGCCTCAGGTAACAGATCTTGCAATGAGATTTGACGGATTTGAGGATGTATATTCCCACAGTGAAATGCTCGAAAAACTTAAGGCAATGAAAGGATAAGCAGGATGAAAAGTTTTCTTGAATATCAGCACGGCGACACCATTTTCCACAGAATGAATCCGCTTACCAAGCTTATCATAGCACTTGTTCTCTGTGCAGTATGCTTCATCAGTAACAGTCTCTGGTTTGTTATTGCGGTAATAGTTCTTAATTTTCTCATAGCAGCAGGAGCCGGAGTACCGAAGGTTGCACTTGGACTTATCAGGGGACTTATAGGACTTTCAGTGGTTCTTTTCCTTGTACAGATTCTTTTTATAAGAACCGGTAACGTACTGTTTACAGTTCCGCTTATTAAGGTTCCGGTAACTGATGACGGTATTCTGTTTTCACTTCTTCTGGTTCTCAGACTTACAGCAGCAGCACTTCCGCTTGCCATCATGCTTACGATAACACAGATGAGTGACCTTACAAATGTACTTGTATCGAAGCTTCACATTCCTTACAAATACGCATTTGCAATCATAACAGTAATCAGGTTCATCCCGGTATTTTCATCCGAAATGGTCGGCATAATGGAAGCACAGACTGCCCGCGGAGTTGAATTTGACACTAAAAACATTTTTAAGAAAATAGGACTTATAGTACCTCTCTGTGTGCCTCTTCTTATTTCATCAGTAAGAAAAATTGACTCAAGTGCAATGGCTACGGAGCTCAGAGGATTTAACAGAAGAAAGAAGAACAGCGGATATAAAAAATATCCGTTCAGAGGCTGCGATTTTGCAGGATTTGCGTTCTGTGCAGTGGTTCTTGCATCATCTGTTGTATTCAGATAAATTACAGTAAACGCAATTTATTATGATTGCTCTGCAGTGCCAGCTGCTGATTTGGTTGAAAAGGGCATGTGGATGTGGTATAATATGATGTGCATGTTACTTTTTAAAAATCAGAATGTTACTTGTAAAATGATGCGGAGACGCCTGCATCGGGAGGAATGTAAAACGACATGGAACTGAAGATACTTGACAGTATACAGAATATACGTAACGGATTCGGAGATGTGTTTTTTCCGCTAATTACAGCGCTCGGGAACGGGGGAGTTTTCTGGATTGCGCTTACGCTTGTTCTTCTGTGTATAAAAAAGACACGGCGTATCGGTGCGGTTCTTACGGTGGCGCTGATTATAAATGCACTTGTATGCAACGTGATACTCAAGCCGGTTGTTGCAAGAACGAGACCGTTTGATGTGAACACAACGGTCAGACTGCTTGTTAAAAGACCTTCTGACTACTCATTTCCTTCAGGGCATACATCAGCATCATTTACATGCTCAGCCGGACTTTTTCTGTGCAGGATAAAAAAATTCTGGATACCGGCACTTGTACTGTCAGTGATTATCGCATTTTCAAGAATGTATCTGTATGTTCATTATCCAACTGATATTCTCGGAGGAATTGCAGTGGGTATTTTTGCGGGAATATCCGGATGGTTTCTTATCAGAAAGGTCTGGAAGGAAAAAACACCTGAAATGCAGAAGTGAATACCTCAGCCGGCTTATCGCCGGAATATAAAAAGAATCCGGACACATGGTGTTCCGGATTCTTTTTATTATGCTGAAGACGTGCGTTCAGTATTTCATTAGTTTTTTCAGCAGCTGTTTGGTACTCTCTGACGGGATACCTGTCATCTGCAGGATGCTGTCATTAATAACGATGCTGTTTCTGCGGCCGGAAGGAATTTCGTACATTTCTCTGAAGTCCAGGTAACGGCCGGTAAGAAAGTGAATCTGCTGGTTTGATGATCCTCTGAGTCCTGCATTGTCATCGAGTGTTTCGATATACGGACCGTCAATGAGAATGTCAGTCATACCGAGCAGTCTCAGAACATCATTTTCGTCTGAGCTTTTTAGTTCCTCAAGGGTGTATCCCGTGTAGATTATTACACCGAAATCAGGGCGAAGAGCTTTTACGGATTCAGCAAGCGCGCATATTCTGTCAGCCTGGTAAAAGGGTTCGCCGCCGCTTATAGTGATTCCCTCACATTCGGTAGCTGCGGCGATTATTTCTGCAAGTTCAGATATTTTAATGTCTTTTCCGCCCCCGGGAGACTGGATATGTTCGGCTATGCAGCCGGGGCATTTTCTTTCGCAGCCCTGAACCCACAGTGCAAATCTGAAAAACGGACCTAGAAGGTCCGTTTTTTCATTGTACCATGAAATTCGTATGCAGTCATCAGAGGCATATTTTTTTATGATACTCATATTAATATTATGCTTTTACTTCCTTGTTTACGCTGTCAAACTCTTCTGTAACGTCAGCAGCAGGTGCAGGTGTGACAAGTGAAACGATAATCATAGCGATACCGCCCACAATAAATGCAGGAAGGAGCTCATAGATGTTGAAAGCACCGCCGAGAGGACGTACAAGGAACTTCCATACAAATACTGTGATGCCGCCGAAGAGGAGACATGCAGCAGCGCCGTACTGGTTTGAACGCTTCCAGAAAAGTGATGCAATCATGAGAGGTCCGAATGTTGCTCCGAAGCCGGCCCATGCGAATGATACGATACCGAATACTGAACTGTCAGGATTCCATGCGATGAATACTGAGAGTACAGCGATAACGATGAGAACTGCACGTGCAATCATCATAGACTGTTTGTCTGTAAGCTTTACCCTGAATACACCCTTGATAAAGTTTTCAGACATACTTGATGAAGCTGCAAGGAGCTGTGAGTCTGAGGTTGACATTGTACATGCGAGTATTCCGGCAAAGATAAGGCCGGCAAAAAGCGCTGCGATTATATTGTGCTCACTCATGAGCTCAGCCATTTTCATAATTACTGTTTCAGAGTCGTTGCCTGTGAGAACAGCGATGCTGCCGTTTGCGGAAAGCGCATTTCCTATGATACCGATAAATACTGCAACAGCCATTGATATTACAACCCATACTGAAGCGATTCTTCTTGATACCTTTATCTTTGAAGCGTCTTCGATAGCCATGAATCTGAGAAGAATGTGAGGCATACCAAAGTAGCCGAGACCCCATGCCATTGTAGACACAACAGTGATGATGCCGTAGTGGCTGCCTGTGCCTGTTACAGGGTCATGAAGCTCTGAAAGTGAGAAGTAACCCTCGAGGCTTTTTGCATTTGTCATAACAACATCCATTCCGCCTGCTGTATTGATACCAAAGATTACAATGATGATAAGAGCAGCAGTCATTGCGATACTCTGGATAAGGTCTGTTGTACTTGCCGCAAGGAAGCCGCCGATACTTGTGTATGAGATAATGATTATCGCACTGAGGAACATTGCGAGGTGGTAGTCCCATCCGAAGAGTGTTCCGAAAAGCTTGCCGCAGGCAGCAAATCCGGATGCTGTGTAAGGAATGAAGAAGATGAGAATTATAAGGGCGGATACTGCCATTATAATATTGTTCTTTTCCCTGTATCTTTTTGAGAAGAAGTCCGGAACAGTGATAGCATTTATTCTGTGTGAGTAGATACGGAGTCTCTTTGCAGTGATAAGCCAGTTAAGGTATGTACCGGCTGCAAGACCGATAACAGTCCAGCCGACATCACAGAGACCTGTAAGATAGGCGAGTCCCGGGAGACCCATAAGCAGGTAGCTGCTCATGTCTGAAGCTTCAGCACTCATGGCCGTAACTATAGGTCCGAGTTTACGTCCGCCCAGATAAAAATCACCAACGTCGTTGTTCTTCTTTGATGCCCTGATACCAATCAGTACCATCATAACAAGATAAGCAATTATGGTGATCAGAATGCAGATAACGTTTGTTTTCATAAATTGCTTTGCGGTAAGTGTACCGCTTCCTCCTTATTTTATTTGCATGTGAAGCACACGCGTCATTATATTATACTGAACGCAAAAGGATTTTTTTCATTCAGTATTGCCCTGCACATCTGATGACACCGTCATCTCCGTGCAAACCGGCTGATTATAAACGCATTTAATGCGTTTATAACATAACATATACTATTATATCGGAAAAATGTTCTCCGGTCAACAATTTTGATGGTATATAATAAAGAAGGTATGGAGATTATTCCTTCAGATATACGGCTCAAAAAGTGTAAATCATACAAAAATATCGTTTTTAGTTCAAAATTTTCTGTTATCGAATTTTAAAAATATTATTTATTTCTATTGACACAGAATGATGTAAGTGGTATAATAATTCTTGCAGTCAGAAAACAGACTGTCAGTTAAATATCGCGGGATGGAGCAGCTAGGTAGCTCGTCGGGCTCATAACCCGAAGGTCGTAGGTTCAAATCCTGCTCCCGCAACCAAATCAAACGTCAAGGTCGTTAAAAGACTTTGACGTTTTTCTTTTTTTGTTACAGTGATAATTTCAGAATTTACTGAAACTGAAATAATGAGAACGGTAAACAGTCTTGCTCGTCGGCGAATGTGTCGGCGAAAAAGTATAGCGTTTTTCCGGCAGTTGTGGTATAATGATGATAAATAAACAGTTCCGGAGGTGTTGGATTTGGCAGAATTAAAAAATCAAAAATATATTTTTGATGAAATTGTAAATGGGATACTTGATATTTTAAATGAA
>JAZUIH010000052.1:0-47177 GCA_045642145.1 Oscillospiraceae bacterium
CAAAGAGTTCAAGAAACACATATCTGAACGCAGACGAAAGAAAGGCAGCACTTGTACTTTCCAGGGCTGTTAAAAAGGCAGAGGAGCTTATTGCTTCAGGTGTAAGAAATTCAGCTGAAATTATTTCACAGATGTCTGATATTATAAATGCTGAACCTCTTGCAAAGACAGACTACATCAAGATTGTTTCACTTGATACAATGCAGCAGATAGCTGAATTTGACAACAGAGCCCTCGTTGCGCTTGCTGTTTACATTGGTAAGACAAGACTTATAGATAACTACTTCTACGAAGGGGAATAATCACAAGATGGAAATAACAATGCTGAAAAGCAAGATTCACCGTGCGGTAGTAACGCAGGCTGAACTGAATTATGTCGGCAGCATAACAATAGATTCTGAGCTTATGGATACTTCGGGAATATTTGAGTACGAAAAGGTTCAGATAGTGGATATTAACAACGGAAACCGTTTTGAAACCTATGTGATTGCCGGTGAACCGGGTTCAGGCGTTATCTGTCTTAACGGTGCGGCGGCAAGATGTGTCGAGCCGGGAGACCTTGTAATAATCATGGCTTATGCGTCTGTTACTCCTGAGGAGGCAAAGACGCACAGACCTACTGTAGTTTTCGTTGATGAAAAAAATAAAATAAAAAAAGTATTTGACTATGAAAAACACGGACTGCTGACTGAACAGATGGTAGGCGAGTAACAGCAAAAAAATATGCAGGACATGATGACTATCAGTCCTGCATTGTGTTTTGAAGGGAGAGATTAATAGTTTATGCTAAGCGGAAAATGTGCTGTAATCGGCGTTACCGGTTCCATAGCTGCATACAAGGCTGCTAATATTGCAAGCATGCTTGTAAAGCTTCACTGCGATGTACATGTTATAATGACACAGAATGCAGTTAATTTTATCAATCCTATAGCATTTGAAACTATAACAAACAACAAATGTCTCGTTGACACTTTTGACAGGAACTTTCAGTTTCATGTGGCGCATGTGTCACTTGCTAAAAAAGCTGATATTTTTCTTATCGCGCCGGCTTCGGCAAACATCATAGGAAAAATTGCTTCAGGTATTGCTGATGACATGCTGTCCACGACTGTCATGGCCACGAAGGCACCGGTATATATTGCACCTGCCATGAACACAGCGATGTATGAAAATGTGATTGTTCAGGATAATATGGAGAAGCTTAAAAGATTCGGATACCATATCATTGAACCCGACTCAGGCTTCCTTGCATGCAGGGACAGCGGAAAGGGAAAGCTTCCTCAGGAGAAGGTGCTCGTTGATTATGTCCTGAGGGAAATAGCCTGCGAAAAGGACCTTGCCGGCAGAAAGATACTTGTAACAGCCGGTCCTACTCAGGAGGCAATTGACCCTGTAAGGTATATATCAAATCATTCCACCGGAAAGATGGGATTTGCAGTTGCCCGTCAGGCGATGCTCAGGGGTGCTGAGGTAATACTTGTCAAGGGACCGACTGATATTGATCCTCCGCCTTTTGTAAAGGTTATAGATGTTGTTTCAGCTCAGGATATGTTCAGTGCTGTAACTGAAAATGCGGACAGCTGTGATATTATAGTCAAGTCGGCTGCAGTTGCTGACTACCGTCCGTCTTCCGTAAGTGACCAGAAAATCAAGAAGAAGGATGACGATATGAGTATTGCACTTGAGCGTACACAGGACATCCTGGCGTATCTGGGCGAGCACAGAAGAGAAGGTCAGTTTATCTGCGGATTTTCAATGGAAACCGAGAATATGCTTGAGAACTCCAGGGCAAAGCTTAAAAGGAAAAATATCGATATGATATGCGCCAATAACCTGAAACAGGCCGGTGCAGGCTTTGCGGGTGATACAAATATCGTAACGCTGATTACAGGTGATACTGAGAAGGAGCTGCCTTTGCTGAGCAAGGATGAGACAGCGTCAGAGATACTTGATTTTATTTCAGAAAGAATAAAATAAAAACAGAAAACCGTTTCCGGAAATCCGGAAACGGTTATTTTCTATATGGTATATATACTCTTGTCAGCAGACTTCCGGTTCTCCGTCAGTCTTGTTTTCGTGAGACTTTGTATACTCTTCAATACATGAAAGAATAACTGCAGCTGCGAAGTAGATTACAAAAAGGAGAGCGTCTGCAATAGCTATCGGCATAACAGCATCATTGAGAGCATGCTTTGTTGCATTGCTGAATGATGAGTTTGCAGGAACGAGAATGTTGTAAGCCTTTGAGAAAACAACTGTCTTGTAGAAGTCATCTGTAGTCATGTTTACAAGATTAATGAGTTCGTCTATTTCTTCGTTAAGCTTTGCGAGGTCCTTTTCAACCTTTTCCTTCTTTGAAGTGGAATTAACTGTTGTTGATGCATTGAGGCGTTCGATTCTCTTGTTGTAGAGGTTGATGCTCTGGATTGTGTTTGAAAGATCCTGCTGAATCTGTTCTTTTCTTCTGAAGAGCTTGTCATATTCCTCTGAAGCCTGTGTAGCTGAGATGTTCATGTTATCTCCGCTGTTTGAACCGAATACCATAACTGTATTCTTTTCGTAGTTATCAATTGAAGCCTTCACAGCAGCAAGAGTTTCCTGACATACTGTCTTGTGTCTTTCAAGTGATTCAACCTTGAATGTATAGTTTGTGAGAAGTGTATCCTTGTCCTTTGTGATTGTGTTGATTGTTACATATGAAGAAATTCTTTCGAGGTCGATTCTTCTGAGTGTGTCAATTGTTTCTGTAAGGTCAGGGAATGTGTAGCCTGTTTCTGATGAGCGGAATCTTGATGAAGCTGTGATTCCGTTGGCATTTGCCATCTCAGTAGCCTCAACCTGCTTAACATAGTCTGAAAGCTTTGTAAGTGTTGAGCTGAATACGTCAACTGCTTCTGCATAGTCATATGTCTGATAGTCAAGAGCTGAGAGTGAGCTTCCGAGCGACTTGTTGTATCCGTATGCTTCCATGAAGTATTCGCTGTAGCCTTCGAGCATTGTGTTGAGAAGTGAAGCGGCCTGTGTGTTTGTAAGACCTGTAGGAGCATAGTCGAAGTAAACTCTGTATGTTGTAGGATGGATTTCTCTCCTGAGAATCTGGTCAACGGCAGAAAGTGAGTTGTTGTTTCCTGCATCAAAGATATTCTTGTATGCAGTGAGTCTCTCGACTTCTTCCTTAGGGTTGATTGATTCAAATGAGATGTTTCTTCTGATGTCCTCGAGCTTGTCAGATGAAAGGTTAAGCTCGTCAAGAGCGTTTTCAATAATCTGCGGGCTCTTGAGTGTTTCAATCTTGAATTCGTTGCCCTTAGGATCAAGACCTCTTTCGATACCGTCGTATGTAAAGCTTACGAGTGATACCATCTTCTTGTAGCTGTCCTGCTTTGCAAGGGCAGTTCCCACGAGAGCGATAATTGAAACTATAATTGTAAATGCAAGCCATAAAGCAAAAAATCTTCTGAGATTTTTAAGTATACCGACAATTGATATACTGATCTGTTCCTCTTCCTGATCCTCTCTGGCATTTTTGAGAGTGACGTTGAGGTATTTTTCGTTATTATCGTTCATTTTTTCTCCTTATATAATAATAGTATCGGACGGCGTTCTGAAACGACAGAATACCACATACAATTATATCATATCAGACTTTATTTGTAAAGATTAAAAATGATTTCATATAAAAAATATGACGGAAATACAATGAAATTTTTTACTTTTGTGATAGCGTAAATATATTGCTTAATCTGTAAAAATAGTATATAATATAGAATGCACATGTTTGCGGAGGAGGGTACTATGGATATACAGCCTGGTGATACACTTGTTATGAAAAAAAATCATCCCTGCGGGAAGAATGAATTTTATGTAATCAGGTCCGGTGCAGACTTCAGACTCAGATGTCTGGGCTGTTCAAGGGAGTTCATGGTGCCGCGAAGCAAAATCGAAAGCAAGGTCAAAAACGTATTACGGACAGAGAAGGAATAAGTAAAATATGTTCGAAAAATTAAAGCTTACATCCCACAGATATGACGAAATAAATCTGAAACTTTCAGACCCGGCTGTTATCAGCAATTCTGCTCTTTACACACAGCTGATGAAGGAATACAAATCCCTTACACCGGTTGTTGAAAAATATAACGAGTATATTCGTGCCAAGAAGAACTTTGATGAGGCAAAGGAACTCCTTGAGTCCGGAGGACTTGACCGCGAGATGAAGGAAATGGCCCAGATGGAGTACGAGGAGCAGAAGGAAAATATCGATAAGTTTACTGATGAACTCAAAATTCTTCTCCTTCCGAAGGACCCTAATGATGACAAGAACGTTATTATAGAAATCAGAGGCGGTGCCGGCGGTGAGGAAGCTTCCCTGTTTGCAAATTCCCTTTACCGTATGTACACAATGTATGCCGAATCACGCGGCTGGAAGCAGGAAATACTCAACTCAAATGAAACGGAACTCGGAGGCTTCAAGGAAATCAGCTTTTCAGTTGAAGGCGACGGTGCCTATTCAAGGTTCAAGTACGAAAGCGGCGTTCACCGCGTTCAGAGAGTTCCTGAAACCGAATCACAGGGCCGTATCCACACATCAACGGTTACTGTTGCGGTTCTTGTTGAAGCGGACGAGGTAGAGCTTGAAATAAATCCGGCAGAACTTAAGACAGACGTTTTCCGTGCCAGCGGTGCCGGCGGTCAGCATATCAACAAAACTGAATCAGCTGTACGAATCACTCATCTGCCGACAGGTACGGTTGTTGAGTGCCAGGACGAAAGAAGCCAGCACAAAAACAAGGAAAGAGCGATGAAGATTCTCCGTTCGAGACTGTACGAGGCTCTTCAGCAGGAACAGGCTGACAGAATAGCATCTGAGAGAAAGATGCAGGTAGGTACAGGTGACCGTTCAGAGCGAATCAGAACTTATAACTTCCCGCAGGGACGCATAACTGATCACCGTATCGGACTGACAATATATCGCCTTGAGGATGTTCTTAACGGACATATTGATGAAGTAATTGATGCTCTTGCGACTGCCGACCAGGCAGCAAGACTTGCGTCACAGAATGAGAATAACTGATTTTTTTACCAGAAGGAGAGAAGCAATGTTTACTTTACAGTAAACTGACGTGATTGTATGAAAGATGTTAATTGTCTAAGCAGCAGCGATAGCGACCTCGATTTAGCAGCGTCTTTTCTTAGAGGCGGAGAAGTAGTAGCACTTCCGACTGAGACAGTGTACGGACTTGCCGCAGATGCCACTGACCCTGATGCGGTGGCGAAGATTTTTGAAGCCAAGGGCAGACCGGCTGATAATCCTCTCATCATTCATGTATCGGACCTTGAAATGATGAAAAGATATACAGATGACATACCTTCAGCAGCTTTTCGCCTTGCGGAGGAGTTCTGGCCGGGTCCTCTCACAATGATTCTTCCGAAAAGAAGCACTGTTCCTGACATAGTTACAGGAGGACTTGACACAGTTGCAGTGCGGATGCCTGCCCATGAAACGATGCGAAAGGTCATAGAGCTTGTCGGCCGTCCTCTTGCAGCACCGTCTGCAAATCTCTCAGGTTCACCGAGTCCTACGACTGCAGAACATGTTATTGACGACATGAACGGACGTATAGCCGCGGTTGTTGACGGCGGCGAATGCAGCGTTGGCGTTGAATCCACAGTTATTTCATTTGAAGGGTATGATACTGTCAGAATTCTCAGACCGGGTCTGATAACTGCGGATCAGCTCAGAAAAATAGTCGATGAAGTAATTATTGACGAAAACATAACATCTGATGTGGTTCCTGAAGTAAAGGAAGTACGTTCACCTGGTATGAAATACAAACACTATTCACCTGAGGCTCACGTGGTTCTCGTTCGCGGAAGCCTTGATGATTTTATAAAATATGTTGACTCGCAGCCTTCTGAAGGTGCATGCTGTCTTATTTATGATGATGATGCAGCTGGTTTCCCTTACGAATATATGACCTACGGCTCTACTTCAGAAGAACAGGCAAGACAGATTTTTTCAAAGCTTCGTGAAGCTGACAGTCTTGGTGTAAAGCATCTTTATGTAAGGGCACCGGAAAAGGATGGCGTTGGTCTTGCTGTTTACAACAGACTTATCAGAGCTGCTGGATATGAGGTGGTGGAATCGTGAATCATTTGGACGGAGTAATGGTAATAGGTCTTACGGGACAGACTGGTTCCGGTAAAACCTCAGCATGCAGAAAGTTTATGGAAAACGGATTTGCTGTAATAAATGCTGACGAGATTGCCAGATCAATTATGGAACCTGACTCTGTATGTCTTAAGGAAGTTGCAGAGTGTTTCGGAAGTGACATTCTTAACCCTGATATGTCACTTAACAGACAGCATCTTGCTGATATAGTTTTTAACAATCCGAATAAGCTTGAGATGCTTAACAGCATAACATATCCTCATATCACATCAGAAATTCTTTCACTTATCAGAGTAAATTCAGCGCAGGGCAACAAGCTGATTCTTCTTGATGCACCTACGCTTTTCGAAAGCAGAGCTGATGACTTCTGTGAAATTATTATTTCTGTAATTGCTGACGAAAAAACCAGAATGAACAGGATAATCGAAAGGGACAATCTCACTGCAGAACAGGCTGCTGCAAGGATGAGTTCCCAGCACAGTGAGAAGTTTTTTGTTGACAATTCTGATTTTATCATCAGAAACAACAATGACATAAGCGGACTTGATGAGATTGTAAATGAAATGTCTGACAAAATAAAAGGCTACTATAAAAACAAATTCAGAGATCTGGAGGGATAACAGTGAGTAAGGAAAAGGAAAAATCACCGGCTCAGGAGCTTAAGGATAAGCTCTTTTATACCAAAAAGAATGTTTACCAGCTTGTTGACGAAGAAGAAGTAAATAAGATAAATGCATTTTCAGAGGATTACAAAAACTTTCTGAATCTTGCAAAAACAGAGCGTGAGGCAGTAAAGTTTGCACTTCTTGCTGCGCTTGAAAAAGGCTACAGGGAATATGTTCCGGGAAGTGAACTCAAACCCGGAGACAGGATATTCTATAACAACCGCGGCAAGGCACTTATTCTTGCTGTGATCGGTTCAGAACCGGTCAGAAACGGTGTAAGAATCAATGCTGCGCATGTTGACTCGCCAAGACTCGACCTTAAGCAGTGTCCTGTTTATGAAGACAGTGAGATGGCTCTTTTCAAGACACACTACTACGGCGGTATTAAAAAATATCAGTGGACAGCTATACCTCTTGCACTTCACGGCGTTGTTGTTCTTACTGACGGAACACAGGTAGACATTAATATCGGTGAGAAGGATACTGATCCTGTATTTGTAATAAGTGACCTTCTTCCGCACCTTGCATCAGAGCAGATGAAAAAGTCCGGTTCATCAGTAATTACAGGTGAGGAGCTGAACATTATTATCGGTTCACGTCCGTTTAAGTCTGACAAGGAAAGCGAGCTTGTCAAGCTCAACATCCTTTCAGTGCTCAATGAAAAGTACGGAATTACAGA
Organism: Oscillospiraceae bacterium; assembly: GCA_045642145.1. Classification (GTDB taxonomy): domain Bacteria; phylum Bacillota; class Clostridia; order Oscillospirales; family Ruminococcaceae; genus HUN007. The sequence continues at coordinate 7,514 of JAZUIH010000052.1, forward strand.
AGAGGATTTTCTCTCTGCGGAACTTGAAGCTGTACCTGCATTCAAGGCCCAGGATATCGGTTTTGACAGAAGCATGATTGGTTCGTACGGCCACGATGACAGAGTATGTGCATATCCTGCTCTCAGAGCAGCTCTTGATACGGAAAAGACACCTTCGAAGACAGTTATTACTGTTCTTACTGACAAGGAGGAAACAGGCAGTGACGGCAACACGGGTCTTAATTCGTCTTATCTCAGATACTTTATAGAAGACCTTGCTGCTGATTTCGGAGAGAGAGGAACAACTGTTCTTTCGAAGTCAGAATGCCTTTCAGCTGACGTTAACGCAGCGTTTGATCCGACTTTCCCTTCTGTAATGGAAAAGAAAAATGCATCATTTATCAATTACGGTGTTGTTGTTACCAAGTATACCGGCGCAAGAGGCAAGTCAGGTACATCTGATGCATCAGCAGAATTTACCGGCAGAGTACGTACTCTTATGAACAGTAACGGTGTTATCTGGCAGACAGGAGAGCTTGGCAAGGTTGATGCCGGCGGCGGCGGAACTGTTGCAGCATATATCGCCAACATGAACGTTGACGTAATAGACGTTGGTGTTCCTGTTCTTTCAATGCACGCTCCGTATGAAGTTGTTTCAAAGGCAGATGTGTATATGGCATACAAAGCTTTCAGGGCATTTACAGAAGATTAATCAATAAATTACCAGTCCCGGATTAATGGAAATCCGGGATTTTTTTATTTTTTTACTATTACTTCAAGAAAATGGTTGACATTTATTTCATAGTGGTGTATAATAAAGGAAAGTAATTTATGGAAATGAGGAAACACTATGGAAAAAATGATAAACAATACAAAAACAGTATACGGAGCAGGATACCTTGTACTTGAAACTGACAGCAGTGCAGCTATAGACACAGCAGCACTTGGCATGCTTGAAAACAACAGCATACACGGACTGCTTCCGTTTACGGTATCGCAGTTTGACCGCAGGCTTACTGCACGGTTTGAAACAGGTTCATATATAACGGTTTCGGAACTGCTCAAAAGTACTGTTTCAATGGATGAAATAATTACTGTTGCAGACACGGTTATGAACGTATTTGAGGATGCTGAGAGCTGGCTTATCAGTCCGGAATCAGTGATTACTGATTTTGACCTTATGTTTTATGATGAGGAAAACCGGAAGCTTCATATGTGCATCATGCCTTTTGTATCAGAATACAGTGGTACCGGAACACCTGAGGAATTTCTCAGAAAGTTCATCAGAGAGGTTAAGTTTGACAGTTCCGAAAACTGTGAGTATATCGGAAAAATGTTAGGCTATCTTAACAGCTGCAGTCAGTTCAGTATTTCAGAATTCAGAAAGATAACCGGCGGGTACAGTCCGGAAAAATCCTGTACTGCTGAAATACCGCAGCCTGCAGAAAAAATCTGTGAAGAAAAAGAAACGGAACGCAGTGAAAGAATTTCTTCTGCAGTAAGTGAACCTCCGGTCCGCAGAAATTATATGATGCCGGCTGACGGTCTTGCAGACTGTGAGGATGAGTACTCAGAACCTGAAAACAGGCAGGGCTTTCTTTCCAGACTTTTCGGTAAACCGAAAAAGGATTCAGACAGAAATGAATTTTCATTTCCGGAATCTGGAAATTACGGATGTGACAGCAACGGCGAGATTATTTTCCCGGAAGCTTACGGAAACGAGACAGTGGTCCTGAAGCGTTCACGTGAATCATCCCCGTATCTTCTCAGGGTGTGCAGCAATGAGAAAATTGAACTTACGCGAAACAGATTCAGAATCGGCACTGAAAAGAAATCGGTTGATTACTGTATCGATGACAACTGTGCTGTCAGCAGGGTGCATGCTGAGATACTGAAAAAACACAATGCGTTTTATATTACAGACCGCAATTCAACCAATCACACATATGTTGATAATCAGATTGTTAAAAAAGGCCGTGAAATAAAAATACAGAACAGCAGCCGTATAAAGCTTGCTGATGAGGAGTTTGTTTTCTGCATTTAATCAGTGATGCAGAAATTATTGATTTTCTGTTTTGTTTATGGTAAAATTATATAGTAAATGCATAAATAAAGGAGCGGAAAAACAATGGTTTATAACAATATACTCGAAGCGGTCGGCCATACACCTATGGTTCGCCTCAACAAAATGACAGACAGTGACAGCGCTCGGATTCTTGTCAAGTTTGAAGGCGTTAATATAGGCGGTTCGATAAAAACAAGAACAGCTCTCAATATGATTGAACAGGCTGAAAAGGACGGACTTATAAATAAAAACACAATAATCGTGGAGCCTACAAGCGGAAACCAGGGCATAGTACTTGCGCTTGTAGGAGCTGTAATGGTCTACAGAACCATTATTATCATGCCTGACTCAGTAAGCGAAGAGAGAAGAAAGCTCGTACGTCACTATGGTGCAGAGGTTAAGCTTATTCATGACAGCGGTGATATAGGCGAGTGTATAGAAGAGTGTCTTCGTACCGCGCTCAGAATGCAGGAAAAAAATCCGGATGTATTTGTTCCTCAGCAGTTTGCCAACAAAAACAACACAAGAGCGCACAAGAATCATACCGCACTTGAGATTATGGAACAGGTCGCAGGCCCTATTGACGGATTCTGTTCAGGAATAGGCACCGGCGGAACAATTACAGGTATCGGCGAGGTGCTCAGGGCACAGAATCCTGATATTGAGATATGGGCAGTTGAACCGGAAAACGCTGCTATTCTCGCAGGAGGAACTATCGGAACACATCTTCAGATGGGCATCGGAGACGGAATTATACCTGATATTCTCAATCAGGATATTTATGATGAGGTGTATATTATCACTGACAGCGAAGCGATTGAAACATCCAGGAGACTTGCCAGGGAGGAAGGCCTTATGTGCGGTATCTCCAGCGGAACAAACGTTGCAGCAGCGATAAAGCTTGCAAAGAAGCTCGGTCCGGGAAAAACAGTAGTCACAGTACTTCCTGATACAGCTGAGCGTTACTTCTCAACACCGCTTTTCGGCGAATAAATCAGACTAATACTTAAGGAAACATATCCCGCAGCATTCACACAGCAGCGTGCATGCTGCGGGAATTTTACAGGTGACACATGAAAAAGGGAAAAATACCAAGGCTGATGATAAGCGCAGCAGGAAGCAGCAGCGGGAAAACCACTGTGATGCTTGCACTTGCTGCAGCACTAAGGTCAGAAGGAAAAAAAGTACAGTGCTTTAAAACCGGACCTGACTATATTGATCCGATGTTTCATGAACTTGCCTCCGGAAGGGAGGCTTTTCATGCAGATGCTTTTTTCTGTGACAGCAGTATGATTAACAGCATAATCGGAACAGCTGCAGAAGACGCTGATATATCGCTCATAGAAGGAGCAATGGGATATTACGACGGTACGGGAAAAACATCCGAAGCAAGTGCCTACACGGTTTCACGCATAACTGAAACACCGGTAATACTTGTCATCAGTCCTCAGGGAATGGGAGTTTCATGTGCTGCCATGTTAAAGGGATATACGGACTTCCGTGAGGAGAGCAATATCCGCGGAGTTATACTGAACAGAATAAAACCGGGTATGTTCGGATATTACCGTGATATAATTGAAAATGAAACTTCACTGAAGGTTGCAGGCTGGCTTCCTGAATTAAAAAGCTCTGAACTGAAAAGCAGACACCTCGGGCTTGTAACTGCTTCAGAAACGGAAAATATTTCTGATATAATAACAGAGCTCGGAGAGCAGGCACGGAAAACCATTGACCTTGACATGCTTTTTTCACTTGCCGATACGGCTCCTGACATTGATTATGCACCTGTTTTCGGAAAATGCAGTTCTGAGTTCAGAATAGCGGTTGCAAGAGACAGAGCATTCTGTTTTTACTATAACGAAAACCTGAAGATGCTTGAAAGTGAGGGAGCGGAGCTCGTTTTCTTTTCACCCCTTGAGGACAGCAGTCTTCCTGAGAACATATCCGGACTGTATATCGGCGGAGGATATCCTGAACTTTATACTGAGAAGCTTAGTAAAAACAGGGAGATGATATCTTCTGTACGCAGTGCTGTATCAGAAGGCATGCCGGTTATAGCTGAGTGCGGAGGTTTTATGTATCTTTTACAGGGAATATACGACACTGAAGGCCGTTTTTCAGAAATGTGCGGTATACTTGACGGGACAGCGGAGCTGAAGGACAGACTGTGCAGATTCGGCTATATAACCCTTACAGCGGAAGCAGACAGTGTTCTGTGTTCTGCAGGAACTGAACTTAAGGCACACGAGTTTCACTATTCGGACAGCACCTGCTGCGGAGACAGCTTTACAGCCCGCAAACCGGATGGCAGGGAATGGAAGGCGATAGTGAGCCGCGGAAACATCGCAGCCGGATATCCGCATATTTACTTTCCGTCATGTCCGGAAGCTCCTGCTCATTTCTGCAGTAAGTGCCGTGACTTTTTCAAAAAAGAACTGAGGTGTAATAATATATGAAAGACCATGGCGGTGATATTTATTCCTTTCAGGAAAAGACCGGAATAACTGAATTTATTGATTTTTCTGCAAATATAAGTCCGCTTGGAGTACCTGAAAGCATCCTTAATGCTTATGTTTCAGCCATAGACAGGCTTTCATACTATCCTGATCCTGAGAACAGAGTGCTTACAGAAGCAGTGTGTCGCTTTCATAACATTCCGCCGGAGACTGTCATATGCGGAAACGGGGGAGCGGATGTAATATACAGAACCGTCAGGACACTGTCACCGAAAAATGCGCTTGTCCTGGTTCCGACTTTTTCCGAGTACAGGGATGCCCTTGAAGAGTGCAGCTGCAGAGTTTCAAAGTTTTTCCTGCGATTTCCTTTTGATATAGATGACAGCTTCATCGAACACATTTACAGTGAAAAGTACGATATAGTAGTTCTCTGCAATCCGAACAATCCAACCGGAACTCTTGCAGAACCGGATATGCTTGTCAGAATTGCCGATGCGGCTAAGGCTCAGGGCTCAGTTTTTCTCCTTGACGAGTGTTTTACTGACATGCTTTGTCATGACAGTGACAGGTATTCGCTTATTCCAGGGCTTGGTGAGTACCCAAATCTTGTCATAATAAAATCACTTACCAAGATGTTCTCCATCCCCGGGCTCAGACTTGGATACGGAATCTGCTCTGATCCGGTCCTCGCATCCAGAATAAGAAAATGCGGTCAGCCGTGGCCTGTAAATATACCTGCTTCTGAAGTAGGGGCTGCAGCCCTTGCTGATTATGACTACAGAAAAAGATTTATTGATTTTATCAGCCGCGAGAGGGAGTTCCTTTACAGTGAGCTAAAGTCAATCGGGCTTGAAGTATGGAAGCCGAGTGCAAACTTTATATTTTTCAGAGCCGAAGGATATCCTGATCTTGATACACGACTTGCTGACTACGGTATACTCATACGCAGCTGCAGCAATTACTCAGGTCTGGATGAGGAATATTTCAGAGTGTCTGTCAGACTGAGAGAGGAAAACATACACCTTATAAACAGTCTGAAATCAGTTTTCGGTACGGAGGAGTTATGATATGCCTGCAAAATCGCTGATGATAACCGGGACAATGTCGAACTCAGGAAAGAGCTTTGTGACCGCAGGTCTGTGCCGTATATTTGCAGAGGACGGTTACTCTGTGGTTCCGTTCAAGGCGCAGAACATGTCCCTGAATTCATATATTACATCAGACGGCCTTGAGATGGGCAGAGCACAGGTAATGCAGGCTGAGGCTGCCGGAGCTGAACCTGATGTCAGGATGAATCCTGTTCTTCTCAAACCAACGGGAATGCGGGGCTCACAGGTTATAGTCTGCGGTGAAGTCCTTGAGACTATGGATGCAAAGCAGTACTATGCGCGAAAGAGTGAAATGATACCGCATATAATGAAGGCCTATAACTCACTTGCGGATGAGAATGACATAATAGTCCTTGAAGGAGCGGGCAGTCCTGCGGAAATAAATCTTAAGGACGTCGATATTGTCAATATGGGTATGGCTAAAATGTCCCGGTCGCCGGTTCTTCTTGTTGGTGATATAGACAGGGGAGGAGTATTTGCCTCTGTTTACGGAACCTGGGCGCTGCTTGATGATGATGAAAAAAAGATGCTTAAGGGTATCATAATAAACAAGTTCCGCGGTGATGTTTCCATTCTTGAGCCCGGACTGAAGATGATTGAAGATCTTACAGGAGTGCCTGTTCTCGGCGTTATACCGTATACTGATGTTGACATAGATGACGAGGACAGTCTCTCGGACAGGCTGAGACAGAAAAAGCTTATGAACAGCTCGTCAGCTGACATAGTTGTTATAAGGCTGCCTCATATCTCAAACTTTACTGATTTTGATGTGTTTTCAAGGATTGAAGGTGTATCACTGAGATATGCTGAGAATCCGGATGAATTCGGAAAACCTGATATGGTAATAATCCCCGGTACCAAAAATACCATGGATGACCTCAGGTGGATGAGACAGAACGGACTGGAGGCAAGAATTCTCCAGCATAACGGCCGCGGCGGACTTACCGCAGGAATATGCGGCGGGTATCAGATGCTTGGCAGAAAAATTTCCGATCCGGATGGTACGGAGTCCGGCGGTGAGATAAGAGGAATCGGTCTTCTTGATACAGAAACTGTATTTTATAGTCAGAAGCACAGGTCCAGAGTGTCGGGCAAGGTTGTCTCTCCTGCACTTAAAAGCCTTGACGGTACAAGGTGCAGCGGATATGAAATACATATGGGGAGAACAGATGGCTCAGCACTGCCTTTTGTAAGGCTTGATGACGGAACAGTATGCGGACACATTAATTCTGAAGGAAATGTTTTCGGAACGTATCTCCACGGTTTTTTTGATTCTCCGGGTGCTGCGTCCGCAGCTGTAAATGAAGCTCTCAGACTGAGCGGAAAGTCGGAAACAGTATCCATGGATACAGATATAAAGGAATACAAAAACATGCAGTACAGTAAACTTGCTGCATGCCTGAGGGATAGCCTTGATATGAAAAAGATTTATGAAATTGTGCAGAGAGGTCTTAAATGAAAAAGCTGAAGGAAGGCTACACAACAGGTTCATGCCTCACTGCTGCAGCACTTGCGTCGGCATTGTGGCAGGTTTCAGGCTGTTTTCCTGAGATGGTGAGCATAGAAACTCCTTCAGGGAAGACGCTGGAGCTTCCTGTATGCGGATATGATGATTACGTATGCGGAGTAAGAAAGTTTTCCGGAGATGACCCTGATGTTACTGACGGATGTATAGTAAAGGCACAGGTGATTCCCGGAAGTGAAGACGGTGAAATAGTATTCACCGCAGGTGAGGGTGTCGGTACCGTTACAAGAAGAGGACTTAAAATACCTCCGGGAGAACCTGCTGTAAATCCTGTTCCGAGAGATATGGTACGAAGCGCTCTCAGAGATATTATAGGCGACAGAAGCGCCGAGGTTGTGGTTTCAGTTCCCGGAGGAGAGGAAATTGCTGCAAAAACATTTAATCCGCGTCTTGGCATAGAGGGAGGAATATCAATACTCGGAACTACCGGAATCGTTCGTCCCATGAGTGAGGATGCTGTAAAGGAATCACTTGCCGCGGAGCTGTCAGTGTGCAGGGCTGAGTACGGAACAGCAGCTGCATTTGTCACCGGATACTCAGGAGAAGAGTATCTGAAAAATACATATCCGGGAGCGGATTCAGTGGTACTTTGCAGCAACTGGCTCGGCTTCCTTCTTGACGAGGCACTTGAAACCGGATTTACTGATATAGTGATTGCCGGAGGTGCCGGAAAGCTCCTGAAACCCGCCGCTGACATTATGAATCTTCACAGTCACACAGCCGGAGGACAGCGCGAGGTGCTCTGCACACATGCAGCGCTCTGCGGTGCATCGGCTGAAACAGTCAGAAAAATATATCAGTGTTCGGTGACAAAGCAGATGTGCGGAGTTCTCAGAGATGCCGGAATTCTTGACGAAGTTATGCAGTCAGCAGCGGATGCAGCCGCTGAAAAATGTCGTCTGAGAACGCGCGGTAAAATAAATATAGCATATATAGTTCTTGATGATGAGAACCGTGTGCTTGCTGTTTCAGGAGGTTCGGAACAGACAATAAAAAGATGGAGTGAGAAAGTATGCATGAGCTTGTAATAGCGGGCGGAGGATGCGGTGGTGCTGACTACATTCTTCCTGCAGCAGTAAGGGCAGCTGAGGAGGCAGACTGTGTTATAGCATCCGGGCGTTTTCTTGAGTTTATCAGATGCAGAAAGTCCATGCCTTTTGGAAATATTGCTGAGCTGACGGAAAAGCTTCCCTCCATGCTCGAAAACGAAAGCATAGCGGTAATAGTGTCAGGTGATCCGCTTATGTACAGCTTCTGCAGAACCGTAAGGGAGAGATATCCGGATCTTCCGCTGAGAATAATACCGGGTGCCGGCTCACTTCAGATGCTCGGATGTGCTTTTGGTGTAACCATGGAAAATGCTGAGATAATAAGCATACACGGACGCGATTATACTCCGGGGGCAATTGCATATGCAGCAGCCCATAACAGGGAGGTATTTTTCCTGTGCTCCTCATCAGCAGGACCTGCGGAAATATCCTCTGCACTTGTTAAATACGGTCTTGCTGACTGTGAGGTGTGCGTCGGTGAAAATCTTGGCCTTGAAAACCAGAAGCTTGAACGCGGCAGACCGGACGAATTTACAGACACTGTTAATCCTTCTCTGTGCACAGTCCTTGTTATAAATAAAAGCGTCAGATCATATTCTCCTCCGGCTCTGCTTCCTGACAGTGAATTTCTCAGAAACGGGACACCGATGACAAAGGAAGAGGTCAGAGCGGTTATTTTGAGCAGGCTGCGGCTTTCTCCTGACAGTACAGTCTGGGATATAGGCGCCGGAACCGGAAGCATATCAGTTGAGTGTGCAAGATTCTGTCCTTACGGAGAGGTTTATTCAGTAGAATGCCGGGAAAGTGCCCTTGAGATATTAAGGAAAAACAAAGAGTATTTTTCACTTGACAATATAACAGTAATACCCGGACGTGCCGAGGATGTAACAGAAGGACTCAGCGCTCCGGACGCTGTATTTATAGGCGGAACGGGGGGGAGTCTCGGAAAAATTCTGAAAATACTGTCTTCATTCAAAAGGAGAATAAGAATTGTCATGACGGCTGTCACACTCGAAACACAGAGCGAGGCCTTTGAAAGTCTCAGCCGTTTCTGCGGATTTGACATGATTCAGATGAGTGTATGCGGAACCAGAAAAATAGGCGGATACACGGTGCTTGAGAGTAATAATCCGGTAATGATTTACTCATGCTGGACCAGGGAGGAATGAAAATTGGTATACTTTATCGGAGCAGGTGCCGGTGATCCTGAACTTCTTACAGTTAAGGGAAAGCGAATAATAGACAGTGCCGATGTGATAATATATGCAGGTTCACTTGTAAATCCTGAGGTTCTGAGGGACAGAAAAAGTGAAAGCGTTGTATATGACAGCGCCGGGATGAATCTTGAAGAGGTTCTTGAAGTAATGAAGTCTGCCGAAGCAGAGGGGAAAATCACAGCAAGGGTTCATACCGGTGACCCTTCCATATACGGTGCGATAAGGGAGCAGCTTGATGAGCTTGACAGACTGGGAATCAGTCACGAGGTTATTCCCGGAGTAAGCTCATTTCTTGCTGCAGCGGCTGCCATGCAGAAGGAGTATACACTGCCTGATGTTTCACAGACGGTTATACTTACCCGGATGGAAGGAAGAACTCCTGTGCCTGAAGGACAGAGTATCGAAGAGCTTGCTGTTCACAGGGCAACCATGGTTATGTTTCTCTCAGCAGGGATGCTTGACGAGCTGGCACGTAAGCTGATGACCTCATATCCGGAGACAACTCCTGCGGCTGTTGTATACAGGGCAAGCTGGCCTGACCAGAAAATTGTTTACGGAACACTTGCTGACATCGCGGAAAAAGCGCGGTCAGCAGGCATAAAAAAGACAGCGCTGGTAACCGTAGGTGATTTTCTGGGCAGTGAATATGAGCTTTCAAAGCTTTATGACAAAACCTTTACCCACGGATACAGAAAGGGAACGGAAGAATGAAAGCAGCAGTTATAGCGGGAACCAGTGAGGCGACTGAGCTTATAGATCTTATTTCCGGTTTCTGTGATGTTACGGCTTTTACGGCCACGTCCTATGGAACTGAAATACTGAAAAAGTCACGCTGTACAGTAAGAGAGGGTAGACTTGATGAGAACGGTTTTACATCGGCACTCGAAGGCTTCGACGCTGTTGCCGATATGTCTCATCCGTTTGCCGAAGAGGTAACCGGTATAGTCAGGAGGGTCTGTCTGAAGCTCGGAATCCCGTATCTGAGAGGCGGACGGGAAAAGCTCCGCTATGACTATGACAGGATTATTTACGTTTCCTCAAAAGAGGAGGCAGCGGATATTCTTGAAAAAAAGCCGGGAAATATTTTTCTGACAACAGGTGTGAAAACCCTGTCGTATTATGAGGACAGACTTTCAGAATGCACGGAACGTATATTTTCACGTGTTCTTGACAGCAGGGAGTCACGCGCGCTTGCAGCCGGATCACGTACTAACGTTATCTATGCTGTTCCTCCTTTCACGGAAGAGGACACCTGCAGAGTTATAGAGGAAAACAGGATAATGACTCTTGTAACCAAGGACAGCGGTCTGCGCGGAGGACTTCCTGAGAAAATAAATGCGGCAAAAAAATACGGTACGGAAGTAATTGTAATATGCTCTCCCGAGTCAGAAATCACACCGAAGTCTCCTGATGAGATATACAGAATTTTAAAATCCATGAAGGGGCATATCAGTGTTTCCACGGTGCATGAAAGGTAAAAAATGAATAGAAATTTAGAACTGAATCCGACTGAAATAGAGAAAAAAAGCTTTGAAATTATTGAATCACATCTTGAAGGCGTATATATCCCGGAGGAAAGGAAGGATATCCTTAAGAGGGTTATACACACAACCGCTGATTTTGATTATGTTGAAAACCTGAAGTTTTCGGATGATGCTGTTTCCTCAGCACTCAGTGCGCTTAAAAGCGGAGCATGCATTGTCACTGATACAAACATGGCTCTCTCCGGAATCAACAGGACGGCCCTTTCAAAACTCGGCTGTGAAGCAGTTTGCTATATGGCTGATGAGGAGGTTGCACAGGAGGCAAAGAGACTCGGCATAACCCGTGCAGTGGTTTCAATGCGTAAAGCAGCACTGCTTGACAGAAAACTTATATTTGCCATAGGCAACGCACCTACGGCACTTCTTGCCCTTGATGAGCTTATAAGGGAAGGCAGGGTAAAGCCTGAGCTGATAATAGCCGTTCCGGTTGGATTTGTAAATGTATGTGAATCCAAGGAGATAATTATGAGGTCAGGAGTCCCGTATATTGCAGCAGCCGGTAACAAGGGCGGAAGCACCGTTGCCGCAGCAGTATGCAATGCACTTATGTACAAAATTACAAGATCTTAAACTTTCCCCGGATAATCGTTTCTGCTGTACAGATACAAAGCGGTTTTATAGCAGTAAATATGTCAAAAGTCACGTTATTGATTTGAAAATAGCGTGACTTTTTTGGTGCGCCCGGCGGCGCACGTTTCTAAGGAAACACTGATTAAACGTTTACTGTATGTTTCCCGTTCAGTTCTTCAGGAGTAACCATGAATGATATATCAGTTCCGTGAAGTGAAACTGAAAAAGGAAGGAGTTTCTTCATACGGTACTGTACTGATATGCAGCCGGCTGATTTTAACAGTATAAATTCAGCTGCGGCAGAGCCGTCTGTATCAGGGACTGTGATGCATACCTCTTTGCCTTCGGCAGGGGTGTACCACATCAGATTTACATTTTCCTGATAGCAGTATTCGAAATTGTCAGTGAAGTTTCCGAAAGGTATAACTGAATTTTCCTTTGCGTAGACAGGCATCTCAAAGTAGGTGCAGATTCGTTTGACAAATCTTCCGCCTTCTGTTTCTTCACCTGTAATTATATCAGTCCATCTTCCTTCCGGAAGCCAGAATTCAGCTTCTGAGTTTTCACTGAATACTGGAGCACACAGGAGAGAATCACCGAGCATATACTGCATATCAAGAGTTCTGCACACTCTGTCTTCCGGATACATCATAAACATAGGTCGCATTACCGGAACACCGTCAGTGTGGGCAGTAACTGCCTGACCGAATATGTACGGCATAAGTCTTCCCTTGAGCTTTGTAAAAAATCTCAGAACGTCAACTGCTTCGTCGTCGAAAAGCCACGGAACTCTGTACGATGAATTTCCGTGAAGACGGCTGTGTGTTGACAGAAGTCCGAAGGCGCACCATCTTTTATAAATATCAGGAGTAGCCGTATCTTCAAATCCGCTTATGTCGTGACTGAAAAATCCGAATCCGCTGCTGCAGAGAGAAAGTCCTCCTCTGAGAGTTTCCGCCATAGACGGATAGTTTGCCGAGCAGTCACCGCCCCAGTGAACAGGAAACTTCTGGCTTCCGGCTGTGGCACTTCTTGCAAACAGGCAGGCGGAGTTCTTACCGTAGTATTCCTCAAGTGCGTCAAAAACGGTTTTGTTGTAAAGGTACGAATAGTAGTTGTGCATTTTAAGCGGGTCATTTCCATTATGATATTTCACGTTTACCGGTATTCTCTCACCGAAATCAGTTTTGATACAGTTTACTCCGGTTCTGCACAGAGTTTTGATTTTTTCCTTAAACCAGCTGCATGCTTCAGGGAAGGTGAAGTCAACAACTGCCATTTCCGGCTGCCACATGTCGCACTGAAAAACAGAACCGTCAGGATTTTTTAAAAAGTATCCCTTTTCACAGCCTTCGGAGAACAGGGAGGAGCGCTGTGCAATGTATGGATTAATCCATACGCTGACCGATATATTTCGTTCCTTTATTTTCCTTATAAGGCCTTCCGGGTCAGGGAAACAGGCGCGGTTCCATTCAAAATTTGTCCATTCATACTCCTTCATCCAGAAGCAGTCAAAGTGAAACACCTGGAGCGGGATATCGTATTCCTTCATTTTGTCTATAAATGAAAGAACTGTTTCCTCATTGTAGTCCGTGGTAAATGAGGTTGTCAGCCAGAGACCGAAGGTATATGCCGGAGGCAGGGCAGGGCGTCCTGTCATGAATGTGTATGTGGAAATTACATCTGCAGGTGTTTCACCGCCGATAATAAAATACTCCAGCTCCTCTCCGGGAACAGTAAATGATATTCTTGATACCGTGTCCGAAGCAGTTTCGTAAGACACCATCCCTGTGGTGTTTACAAATATTCCGTAGCTCTTCGAGGAGATGCAGAACGGAACACATTTGTAAGACTGGTCAGAGCTTGTGCCGCCGTCAGAATTCCATATCTCAGTGGTCTGACCGTTTTTAACAAACGGAGTGAATTTTTCTCCGAATCCGTAAATGCATTCACCCGGTTCAAGGCTGAGCTGTTCACGCATGTATGTGCTGCCCATGTACGCAAAATCCCATTCACGGTTACTGCAGTATGATTTTATCCTGTTTTCAGTACTGAAGCTGTCTTCGGTAATATACGAGGTAGACTTTGCACCGTTTCCTGTAAGAAGTCTGTTTTTGTAGTAAAACTTTATATCCCATACTCTTCCTTTACTGATTACGGCACGGGTGTCTCCTGAAATCAGCTCAGCATATTCCTCAGTCTCCCTTACAACAGGCGTAAAGCCGCTGTCAGTGTTAAGCTCAAACTGAGGTGAATTTTTCAGTGTTCCTGAGTAGTGAACAACAGATACCCTGATTGTGTTTTTTACCTCAGATGTAATTCTTACTTCAAAACAAGGTCCGCCGAGAGTCATCCCGCGGTTCCATACTATATACGGAGCTGCAAGGCAGCTGACGGACTTTTCGTCACATACGGTTTCATAGTTGTGGCTTGCATAATGAACGTCATAGTTTTTTCGGTTAAGCCAGTATCCGTCTGAAAATTTCATAAACAAATTCACATCCCTGTGTAAAATATTACAGGATACATATGAATATATGTATCCTGAGTAACTGAACTGATTAATTTCTGCTGAATTCCGAGAGAACAAGTCCTTCGTTTCTCTCAAGCGCCCATCTGATATTCCATTCGCTGGAGAAGAGGAGGAGGTAGTTTTCGTGGAAGTCCTGAACTGTTTTTGTATCGCTTGTAAGATTGAGCGACTTGATATCAAAGTCAAGAGGATTGTCAATCCATCTGATGTGTTCATAAGGAAGTGTTTCACGTCTTATGTCAACACCGTATTCATTCTTGAGTCTGTACTCAAGAACTTCAAACTGAAGCATACCTACAACGCCTACGATTACTTCCTCGTAGCCTGTATACGGTTCAGTGAATATCTGGATTGCACCTTCCTGAACAATCTGGTTGATACCCTTCATAAACTGCTTTCTCTTGAATGTGTCAGTACATGAAACCTTGGCAAAGTGTTCAGGCGCAAATGTAGGAATTCCTGAATACTTAAACTTTTTGCCAGGCATTGCTATTGTATCGCCGATAGAGAAAATACCCGGATCAAATACGCCGATAATGTCACCGGCATAGGCTTCGGATATGATTTCCCTTTCTGATGCCATAAGCTGCTGCGGCTGTGAGAGCTTCATTTTTTTGTTGCCCTGAACGTGGAATACTTCAGAGTCTCTTTCAAACTTTCCTGAGCAGATTCGCATGAACGCAATTCTGTCACGGTGTGCCTTGTTCATGTTTGCCTGAATCTTGAAGACAAATGCAGAGAAGCTTTCGTCAAACGGATCTATAATTCCCTCTGATGACTCACGTGCAAGAGGTGAAGGTGTCATCTGAAGGAAGTTTTCGAGAAACGGCTCAACGCCGAAGTTTGTAAGAGCTGAACCGAAGAAAACAGGTGAGAGCTTTCCGTTCTGAACAGCTTCAATGTCAAATTCCTCGCTGGCGCCGTCAAGGAGCTCTATATCGTCAACGATAGTTCTGTAGTTTTCCTCACCGATAATTGAAGAGAGATTTTCATCACCAAGGTCAACCTCAGTAGCTTCAACCTCCTGGTGTCCGCCGTTTGCTGTAAATGATATGATTGCGCGCTTGCTTCTGTCGTAAACGCCTTTGAATTCCTTGCCTGAACCTATAGGCCAGTTTACCGGATATGTTTTAATACCGAGCTCTTCTTCAATCTGTTCAAGAAGATCAAAAGGATTTCTTGATTCACGGTCCATTTTATTGATAAATGTGAATATCGGGATTCCTCTCATAACGCAGACCTTGAAGAGCTTTCTTGTCTGGTTTTCAACACCCTTTGATGCGTCGATTACCATTACTGCCGAGTCAGCTGCCATGAGTGTTCTGTATGTGTCTTCAGAGAAGTCCTGATGTCCCGGAGTATCGAGAATGTTGATGCAGAAGCCTTCATAGTTGAACTGCATAACTGATGATGTAACAGAGATACCTCTCTGCTTTTCGATTTCCATCCAGTCTGATACTGCGTGACGGTCTGATTTTTTACCCTTTACGGAACCTGCCTGGTTGATTGCGCCTCCGTAGAGAAGAAACTTTTCTGTGAGTGTTGTTTTACCTGCGTCAGGATGTGAGATGATTGCGAAGGTTCTTCTTCGCTCGATTTCTTTTTTTACTGCTGGATTCAAGTATAATTCCTCCGATATAATTCATTTATTGTCAGCTCTTCAGTTCAACACTGTCAACGAGCTTGTTGCGCTCTCCTCTGAAAGTTCCGTTGTCGCTGAAGAAGAGGTATGTGCCCCTGTTGCATCCGCTGAATGAACAGTCGTAGCTTTCCGCAAGGTTGTTGAAGCATACTATACCGCCCTTGAAGCTTCCCTGGGCAAAGCAGTTTTCAAAGCTGCATTCCCTGAAGACTACTCTGTTGAGGTTGGCGGAGCGGATTATGCCGCCGGTTGTACTTACAAAGCTTGATTCATAGCCGCAGTTTCTGAAAACTGATCTTGTAACCTTCAGACAGCTGTCAGGGTTCAGGTCAAATACTGCGTCATTGCTGAAGTTTGTAAATGTACAGTCATCAACTGTTATACTGACACACCCGTGAAATCTCAGACTTCCTCCGTTTACGAAGTCGCAGCTTCGGAAGATAACTTCCTTTGCACATCCGAATCCTATATGGAAGTCGTGAATCTGTGTCATATTGCTAAGGTCAATTTTTATATTTTCAAAAACAATGGTTTCACGGACGATTTCACAGCTGTTGTAATTAGCTGAGTTACTTATCACAAGAACTCTTTTCGGTTCAAGAGATTCATGTCCCATTGAGTAGAAGTGCAGGCATTTTTCTGTGTTTGCAATAGCTCCGCACACGAACTTTCTTGTATAGCAGAGGATATGTCTGTAGAGCTCAGATGTATCCTGTTTGTTTATTTTTTCATATTTTTCAGTGCTCTGTTCGAGAATTGCAGCTGCGTATCCGCAGAGTATTTCGACATCTGTTCTTTTAATTTCAAATGCGGCAGCTACTTCAGCAAGATAGTCAACCTGTTTCTTGCTGAGATTTCCTGTGGAACATGCAATCAGCAGACAGTCTACAAAGAAGATTATTTCAAGATGCATGTTAAGACAGTTTTTGATAAAGTCAGCGGTCTTTTCAGGAGTAAGCTCACCTGAACTTCTGATATGATCGGAAATTACCGTGACTGCATTGGTACTGTCCATGATTCTTTTTATAAACTGAATCTGGTTCTCTGTATCGCTGTTTTCATACTGCGCAGTAATATACAGGAGATCATAGTATGTATTTTTAAAACGTTCATCAGCTTTTTCAAGAGGATGTTCCTTGATTGCGGAACCCTGTAAAATGGTTTTGTGAAAAAGCTCATATACTTTGTTAGATTCCATAACGGCTTCCTTTCCTTATCGTAATCTTCTTCGTGACGGAAGTGATGACGAGCGCTCACGTCCCGGTGACGAAGGCGTTCTCTGTGGCTGAACTGTGCTTTCTTCATTTTCAGGAGCTTCAGCCGGTTCAGTATCACGTCTAGGTGACCTTGAAGGTCTTGAGGAGCGTCGTCCGCCCCTTGAACGTTCTTCAGACTTCGAAGTATCAGAAGGTGAATCAGTCTGTGATTCTGATTTTTTCTCAGCAGGAGAATCCGCTGAAACCCCGAAGACACTGCAGATTACTGCTGATATTTCATTTTTGAATTTTTCGTTTCTTGATGCAGCCGAGAATCCCGGGACTATGTCCTTCATGGTTTCGCTGAGAATGATTGAAACCGAGTTAATATAGCGTTCATACGACGACAGGTCAGTCTTGTTTCTGTCATTGTAGTTTCTGAAGAGCTTTTCAGGATTCGGAATAGGAAGGTCAGTGATTTTTATTTTGGAGATATCGATGTTCTTGAGTCTGTTTACCGGTTTCTGTACGGACTCAACAGGAACGAACTCCTGCTTCTGTTCGCTCTTTCCCGTTGCCTCAAATGCGTTCTGGATATTGTATATGTTTCCGCTTGCAGTCTGAATCTCAGGCATCAGCACTGAGCGGAATTCACTGATAAGCTTTGTGTTCGTTACAGAGTCAAATATCTTTTCGAACTCCTGTGAGAAGCTGATTACAGAAGGGGACTTGTCCCAGCGGTCAAGGTATGCAAGGATTTTGTACTTGTCATATTTTTCAGGATGTGACCTTGAATATGTGAGTACATCTATGCAGCTGATTCCGCGGGCGTTGAGTATTTTCCTTGTTTTTTCGATTATTTCAGGGAGATCCCTCGTGTTGTACGCATCAGCTTTTGATATGATTACAAGCTTAGGAACTGACGGGTCAGTTTTTTTCAGAATTCTGATGTCGGCATCGCTTATGCCCATTGTATTGATATTGATATCAGCAAACCAGAGGATATAGTTTGACGAGTTGATTCGCTGAATCAGCTTCTGTTCACCGGATGAGAGCGTATCACTGAGTGTCTTGGTGTATCCGGGAGTATCCATGAAAACAATGTGCTTAAGCTCGGGTGATGACGCATAGGTAAGCATGCTCGAGAAGAGGTGACCAAGCGGCATCTTTTCCTCACCTGAACCCGAAAAAATAATATTCAGGTCATCAGGTTCCATAGTAATGAAGTGGTCAAATTTGTTGAGAGCATAGGCATACTGTGATGTTCCGCATACCGCGTATACAGGAACGGCAGAATTTTCATCAGTATCAACAGGAAATATACCGCCGTTGTAAAGTGAATTAAAAAATGAGGATTTTCCTGATGATGCTCGTCCGCAGAGCGATACTATATTCTTTTTCAGAAGCTGTCTGTAGGCTGCGTATTCCTTTAGCCGTTCATATGCAGATTCTATTCTGGCACAGAAGTCAGGCTGAGCCTGGTAAATATCCGGAAGATATCTGCTCATTACTGACTTTACCGATGATATATTTTTCAGAAATTCATCCTCACTGCTGCAGCACCGGGTTATTTCCCTGAGAAATGCAAGCTGCTTTTCGCCGGCTGAATCCATCACAGCACCCCCTTTTATATATCAGAAAAGATTACATGTTTTCAACCGGTTCAATTGCAAGAATGTCAAGGTGCTTGAGTATAAGCTTTCTTGTAAATGCAATAAGTGAAATCCAGTCCTTTTTCTTGGCCTCGTCTGTTTCGCCGAGAATATGGTTGTCGTGGTAGAACTTTGAGAATACAGTGGCAAGTCTGTATGCATTGTCACACACGTAGTTAGGTGCTTTTTCGTCGATAGCGTGACGGAAAACATCACCTGTGAGAAGAATTGAGAGAATAAGTTCACGTTCAGCATCAGTATAGAGTCTGCTGATGCTTATCTCTGAATTTTCCGAATTTGTTTTCTTTATAATTGAGTTTATTCTTGTAACTGTGTAGAGAAGGTATGTACCTGTTTTTCCTTCAAATGAAAGGAACTTGTCAATATCAAAGATATAGTCTTTTGATCTGTGGTTAATAAGGTCGCCGAATTTTACAGCAGCAATACCAACGCGCTTGGCAATTTCAGAGTGGTCTTCCTCTGATACAAACTCTGATGAGCGGAGCTTTTCAGCAGCAGCGTTTGTTACTGTTTCGATAAGGTCTGAAAGCTTCATAACGCCGCCGTCACGTGTCTTGTAAGGCTTGCCGTCACTTCCGTTCATGGTACCGAAGCCGAGAAGCTCGAGTTCAGTGTCAGCAGGAACAAGTTCAGCCTTTTTCGCACATCTGAACACCTGTGTGAAGTGGAGGTCCTGACGCTTGTCAACAACGTACCATATCTTTTTAGGTGAGAAGTCTCTGTTCCTCTGAATGATTGTAGCAAGGTCAGTTGTTGCGTAGATGCTTGAGTTGTCTGACTTCTTGATAATAACAGGAGGCATAGGAGCCTTGTCGCTTTCAAGTTCAACGTCAACTACCATTGCGCCTTCACTTTCGTGGAGGAGTCCCTTGTCAGTAAGAGTCTGAACGAGTTCATCTATATATTTGTCAGCATCGCTTTCACCGTACCAGAGGTCAAAGTCAACGCCGAGCTTTTCGTAGTTGCCCTTCAGGTCGTTTATGGAAACACGGAGAATTTCCTTCCATACTGCGATATATCCCGGTCTGCCGTTCTGAAGGTCAGCGGTAAACTGATGAGCCTTGATTTTGAAAGCTTCGTCAGTCTTGCTCTTCTGGCTTGCAAAAGGATAGATTTCGTTAAGCATGTCAGCTGAGAGTTCAGGAACCTTTCCTTCGGTAAAGTCTTCCCTGAAGCATTCCCACTCAGGATTTCTTTCCTCGAGTTCAGCGATAACGAGGCCAATCTGAAGACCCCAGTCACCAAGGTGTACGTCTGAAACAACATTGTATCCGCATTCACGGGCAAGACGCTTGAGTGATTCGCCGATGATTGCTGAACGGAGATGACCGATATGAAGCGGCTTCGCAACGTTTGGTCCGCCGTAGTCTATTACGATTGTATCCCTGCTTTCTGTCTGGGGAATACCAAGATGTTCGTCATTTATAATATCACCGAGAAGCTTTACGAGATACTCGTCTGTCATTGTCATGTTGATAAATCCCGGCTTTGCAACTTCCACCTTAAGAAAGTCAGGGCTTTCAGCGATAACATTTTTTACTTCCTCAGCAATAATGAAAGGAGCCTTTCTGTACTGCTTTGCTGCTGCAAAAGCACCGTTGCACTGGAACTGGCAGAGATCCATACGGTCTGATACAAATACGGTTCCGAGTGCAGGGTCGTATCCGCATTTTTCAAAGGCACCGGAAACTTTTTCAGTTAATATCTGGGTAATTGTTTTCATTTTTATATTCCACCTTATATGAAATTTTACTGTAGTACACTATCTATTTAATGATACCATATTTCCGGAAAAAGTGCAACTGTATTTACAGGGGAAACATCCTTTTATTTTGAATGTTTATTTTGAATGCCTGCGCAATCAGTGACTTACAGCAGAGACAGGGGATGAAACTGTATATTCATAAAAAATATATTTTGTCTTATGACAGCATTTCATTGACGTAACAGCGCTGATATGATAAAATAGGAGATGCGCTGTATGCATTTTAGCGCCTTACGGTAAGAGCTGTATTTTTGAGGTTCACTTTGAGAGCCACTATATTTATTATTGTATGTAAAGGGATACAGGAAATGAAAAAATCATATTTAAAATTTTCATTCTGCCTGGCAGTGATGATTTCTATGTCATCATGCGGCAGCACATATCAGGAAGTTCCGAGACCGGATTTTTCAGTTTCAGTTACTGATACTGACGGGAAAACCGGAGAAATTACGGAGAATCAGAAGGAATATATTCCGGGTGTTATAAAAACGCCTTCTTCAGAAACAACCAGACCGGTTTCGGGAATCTCAGCGGAGGTTTATCCGTCGGACAGACTTCAGTCACCGGCAGGAAACGAGAACAGTCAGGTACGGAAAAATGAGGAAAAAACACCGTCCTCACAGGGAAACAGTTCCGGTACAGGCAGCGGAGGCTCTGACACAGCCAGACCTGTGACAACCCAGGAAAAGAAGCCTGTTCAGACAGAGGCGGCTCCTGCGGAGACACCGGCTGTAACAGAAGCGGAAAAGAAAGAACAGTACAGACCGGCTCCTGACTACGAGGACAACAAGTGGGCTGCTTTTCTTGTAAGTCCTTCAAATCCTGCCTACTCAACCAGGGAACAGGGTGAGGCTATACTTGATGTACTAAGTCACGACAGTGTAATCGGCAGCGTTGCATCTCTTTCAAAAGCAGCTGAAGCGCCTGCAGACACTACTGCATACGGAACCCCTGTTATAACAGCCGGCGGACCCGTAGGTTACGGCTCTCTTGCATACGGCAGACTCAGCGAGATACCGGAGTCATTTCTGAACGCGATGGTTCAGGATATGAGGAATGACCTCGGAAGCAGCTACGGTGGACACAGCAGCGGTTCAGGAATGGGATACAGAACATTTTACCAGGCTTCATACGATGCTGACACAGGCGGACTTCAGGTCAGCCAGTCAAACGGATACTGGGCACGAACCCTCGGTGCGTTTTCCGAACACTGCGGAGGTGTGGCAGTTGACTTTGATATCTCGTATCAGAACAGCGGTTATCTTTCCTCCTCAGGAAGAAACAACAGAGCAGGCAGTACGATGGCCAACAATGAATTCAGATGGCTTGCAGACAATGCATACAGGTACGGATTCATATGGAGATTCAAGATAGACGGTTCTGAATCCTCTTCAGAGGGCAACCGGACAGGTACAATAAGAGAAGGCTGGCACTGGAGATTTGTCGGCGTATACCACGCAACAAAATTCTGGGAAAAGTGTGCCGGAGATACTGATTCTGACGGAGTGCCTGATACCGGATACATGACAAACGACAACTATATCTGGGAGGATTACTACTACGACTATATTTCAGGAAATCCTTCCTATCCTCAGAATGAGTATGAGGCGATATGTGATTTCTACAATTCACCTCAGGGCAGCAGATGCTCATATTATGACTATGTAAACAGCTATGGAGGAGACAGATGAAGAAAACTTTCAGATTATCCGCTTTCCTGACAGTACTTTTTATGATACTGACGCTTACAGGATGCGGTGTTAATGACGATGCGACTTTTATTGTGGGCTTTGATGCGGAGTTTCCTCCGTACGGCTACAAGGATGACAGCGGTGAGTACGTTGGTTTCGACCTTGGCCTTGCTGAAGAAGTATGTGCAAGGCAGGGATGGGAGCTGAAAAAGCAGCCTATTGAATGGAACTCCAAGGATATGGAAATTGACTCCGGCTCAATAGACTGTATATGGAACGGATTTACCATGACCGGAAAGGAGAAGCTTTATACCTGGACAACTCCGTATATTGACAATTCACAGGTTATTGTTGTAAAAGCCGGTTCAGGTATAACAGAATTTTCAGATCTTGCCGGCAGGACAGTAGCTGTTCAGGCGGACAGCTCGGCACTTGCGGCACTTGACGGTGAGGATGCTTCCGAAGAAAACCTTGCTCTTGCAGCGACATTCAGAGAGCTTCAGCAGGTAGGTGACTACAACAGTGCGTTTATGAATCTTCAGACAGGTGCCGTTGATGCCATCTGCATGGATATAGGTGTGGCAAACTATGAACTTAAAGTACGCGGCAGCATGTTTGCAATGCTCAGTGAGCCGGTATCAACTGAACAGTACGGAATCGGCTTCAGACTCGGAAACAACGAACTTCGTGACCGCGTTCAGGAGAGTCTCAGAGAGATGTTAAACGACGGGACGATGAACAGGATAGCAGAAAAGTGGGGCCTTGAGGAAAGTCTCTGCTTCTCCGCTGATGCAGTTCCGGAGTATCTGTCTGGTGATGGTTCAGAAAAAAGCGGATTTGCAGCAGAATTTGCTGATATAGCATCCCAGCTTGTAAAGGGCCTGCTTGCTTCGCTGTCCATATTTGTCCTGACTCTTCTTTTTGCCCTTCCTCTCGGTCTTCTTGTATGCGCCGGAAGAATGTGCAGAATTGCACCGGTAAGATGGCTTGTCAAGCTGTATATTTCAGTGGTGAGAGGAACACCTCTTATGCTTCAGCTGCTTGTTGTATTTTTCGGACCTCACTTTATATTCGGTGTATCAGCATCAGCTGAGTACAGATTTTATGCAGTTATCATAGGCTTTGCAGTAAACTACGCAGCTTATTTTGCCGAGATTTACCGTTCAGGAATACAGGCAGTTCCGAAGGGACAGTACGAGGCGGCTCAGGTGCTCGGATACACAAAGTCCCAGACTTTCTTTAAAATTATTTTCCCTCAGATGGTAAAGAACGTTATTCCTTCTGTTACAAATGAAGTAATCACACTTGTAAAGGATACATCCCTTGCGTTTGCACTTTCCTATACTGAGATGTTTACCATTGCAAAACAGATTGCTGCAACAAGGGCGAGCATGATGCCTATGTTTATAGCGGGTGTGTTCTACTATGTGCTTAACTTTGTCGTTGCGTTCATTATGGAACGTATAGAAAAGAAGCTTAACTACTACAGATAAGGGGGAAATACAATGAATCTTCTTGAAGTAAAAAATATCAGCAAAAGCTTCGGTACTCTGCAGGTACTTAAGGATATAAGCATGTCAGTTGCCGAGAGTGAGGTCATCTCGATTCTCGGCCCTTCCGGTTCAGGAAAGTCAACATTTCTCAGATGCATATCAATGCTTGAGACTGTGGACGGAGGCAGTATTTCATACTGCGGAAAGACGGCTGTTTCATCGGAAAGCGGAAAGCCGGTTTATCTTAACAAAAAGGAGCTAAGGCAGGTAGCTGAGAGCTTCGGACTTGTTTTTCAGAACTTCAATCTTTTCCCTCACTTTTCTCTTATAAAAAATGTTACTGACGCGGCGATATCAGTTCAGAAGAGAAACAGGGAGGAGGTACTTAAGGAAGGAAAAATCCTCCTTGAAAAGATGGGGCTCGGTGACAAGTGTGACTATTATCCTTACCAGCTTTCAGGCGGACAGCAGCAGCGTGCGGCGATAGCAAGAGCACTTGCCATGAAACCGAAAATGCTCTTTTTTGACGAGCCGACTTCAGCTCTTGACCCTGAGATAACAGCTGAGATTCTTAAGGTTCTTAAGGAGCTTGCGAAGGAAAAGATGACAATGGTTATCGTTACCCACGAAATAGACTTTGCGCGCAGCGTTTCCG
The DNA here is from genome assembly GCA_045642145.1 of Oscillospiraceae bacterium. Taxonomy (GTDB): domain Bacteria; phylum Bacillota; class Clostridia; order Oscillospirales; family Ruminococcaceae; genus HUN007. The sequence goes on from JAZUIH010000052.1 coordinate 31,676, forward strand.
ACAGGGTTATCTTTATGGACGGCGGACTTATCATTGAAGAGGGTACGCCTGAGGATGTTATAGACAATCCGGGAAATGAGCGTACAAGGGCATTTTTACAGAAAATGAAGGCAGAATAACAGAAACAGTGGTTGTCAGGAAACTCCACTGTACAAAGAAATCAGCACATCAAAGTTTAGTAATATGACTTTGATGTGCTGATTATTTTATTACTATTCCGGCATCCTTTAAAGGAACTGAAACCGGCTGCAAATACTGCAGATCAGTTTTTACAGTCATATGACAGCATACATTTTATGCTGTGTCAGCAAATAAAGTCCCGTAATGCGGCTGTTTTCGCGGGCTAAAAAAATATATGGCTATTTTTTATAAAAATCACTTTTAATCCGGATGATTTTATGTTATAATTATGATGAGTGTAGAAAAGAATAATCTTAGGGATTGGGGTTTCCACAGGGGATAAACACAGGAGATTATTTTTATTTATGGATGAAAAAAAGAAATCTATATGGATACTGAGCATAGTATTTGCGGTAATACTTATTCTCAGTGCAGCTGCATTCTTTACCGGACACAGGATTCCCGGTATGATTATATGGGCGGCCGGTGTTATTACTGAAATAATAATTATTATTTCTTACAGAAGATACCTTCTGAAAAACGATGACAGCTCTGAAACGGAGGACGAATCCGGCTTCAGCTCTGATCCCGGTTCTGAACCGGATAATTCCAGGGACGCTAATCCCGGCAGTGTTCTTTTTACAGCCTCATCGGTATATGACACAGTGGCTGACGAATACTGCATAGCTAACGGTCGTACCAGGGAAAGCCTTAACGATCAGGACCAGAGAAAGATTTACGAATACGCATGCACACCTGTTTCATATCTTTTCCTCTGGGCTGCAAAGCACAGTCATCTGAGTGAACGATGCCTCAGGAGAACCGATATAACATCACTTCTGATTGACGGACTTAATCCTGCTGAGTTTATATCGAAGAAAATGGACAGCAGAATTGAAAAAAGGGATTTTTCAGATGAGATACAGCGTTTTGTTTCAGAATATTTTGAAAACGGAACTTCCTTTTCAGGTGATCCCGGAAGAAGCTACGAAAATGACTACTATCTGCAGACCAGAAATCCATGGAATGTTTATTACTGCATTGATTTTACCAGAGACATATACGAGAAGATGGATGAACGCATAGAGGAAAGCTACAGATTTTTCAGATGCAATGATGAATGGACGGGTTCAGGACTCAGAAATGCTCCGGCAAATGCAGAAAGAAAATTTTCCGAAACCTTAGGCACAGAGCTTGAGGTTGTCAGAGCCTCAGGACTTTACAGCACATATGTTGAAAAGTGTCTGAAAAATGCTGACATCATGCCTTCATCTCTTTCAGATGAAATATGCAGACTCATAATCCGCAGATATTTCAGTGATATTACAGATATAACTGAAGATGAGCAGGCAATGGTATTCTCAAAACTAAGTTCCGGAAGAATTATTATTCCGGCACCCCACGGCGATGAGACTGCGTACATTCTGTGCTTTGACGCTGAATTTGCTCCTGACGGTATAGGCATAATAATCCGTGACGGAGAGGTTATTGATATAACCGGAAGAAATGACGCAGATTCACCGTGGATTTATAAAAACGACCTTAAGTTCAGAATCAGAAAGAGTCTCAGGTATACAGACGTCGAAAGTATCGATGCACTCGGAAAGGCTCTTTCAGAATACAGCAGCGGTACTCTCGAGCAGAGTGTTATTATTCCGGAGTTTACCGGCGCACCGGTACCTGAGGAAAACAGACTGTTTGTTCCGGCACCTGTATCAGAAATTAAAAACAGAAATGATATTATAGCTGAAAAAATGTTCAGAGAGGGAAAGGCAGACCGCTACGAATGCAGCCCTGTGTACAGGGACACGAGCTTCGTTCCTGCATCTGTGACTGTAGCACTGTATCTTAAGGATAAAAATGTTTTCCTTTCAGCAATCAATATATGGTAACAAAAAAAGTGAAAGCCGGAACAAATCCGTCTTTCACTTTTTTACTGTAAATGTAAATGAGCTTAATGACACTTAACCTATCGAGTTAATCTTCCATAAATCACTGTCACATATTATCTCAACTGAAATACCCGAAACTGAAAGGGTGAATCCGTCAGGCATTGTATATGACACTGTGTAAACTATACTGCCGTCAGGACGCTTTGTAAAATTCAGACCTGATACGGATTCGGATTTGTTTCTTACATAAAGTCCGTCACCGCCGTCCTTAAGACAAGCGTCAGAACCGGTGGTAACTCCGGAATAACGCTCTTCAGCAAGACTGTCAGTAAGATACATGGACATGAACTTTTTAACATCATCAGTCGAACCGAAGTTCCTGTCAGTTACCCTGTAGTAGCTGTTTCCGTTTGACTCAATGCTTATGTCCTTGTTTGATCTGATATCACATGTCTTCAGTTTATCGATTTGCTCAAGAGCGAGAAGAAGCTCTGAAGCCACGTAGTCAGTATCCTTTTCACCGGCACTTATTCCGTTGTATTCATGCTTAAGCTCAGCCGGACTGTCAACCACAAGCCTGTTTTCAGCGCTTATTTCGTCCATGTACCTGTTTTCCGAAAGAATTACCGGAATATTCTCATTCTCAGGCTCAGCCTTTTTCTGAATGAACAGTTTGTATTCTGCGAATGCACCGACTGCTACAAAAGCAAGCACGGCTGCAATAAACATACTTTTTTTCATTTAATACTCTCCTAAAAATCCACTTTATCAGTATAACAAATCATTAAGGAAACACACTCAGTTTCACCGGCATATGTTTCCGCAGTCATAAATCATATGAATAATTATATCACAAAACAATACTCATTTCCACTGTTTTTTTATTTATATTGCAGAATACATGAGAGATAAAATGGATATTAATACATAGAATCCCATTGTCGCTGGATGATGATTCTACGAAACGATATTTACAGCGTAAAAATGTTATATTATTTACTTCGGGTGCAGGTAAATTTATACTAAAAAGTGAAAAATATTTCTACACCTGATATTGACTAAACTGTACGGGAAATGATACAATAGGATTATGAAAAAATCTGATTTGTAAATATCAGTAAACATGAAAAAAACAGATGCGTTACAGCTCCGCAAGGACGCGGCTGTGAACAGATTTTATAACGGGAGAATACCGCCATGAAAGAAATAACTAAAAAAATGAAGGCTGACAGCTATAAAATGGCTGCCCTTGATATCGAAACACGTAACAGAATTCTTGCAGAGGTTAAGAAGGCACTTCTTGAAAACAGTGAAAAAATATTTGCAGCAAACAGACTTGACCTTGAAAATGCGGAAAAAAACAATATTGCTGATTCAGTAAAGAAACGTCTTAAGTTTGACGGGCATAAGCTTGACGACGTGACAAAGGGTATAGAGCAGCTTATAACTCTTGCTGATCCGGTAAACAGAGTTATGCTTCAGAGAGAGCTTGACGAAGGCCTTGTCCTTAAGAGAATAAGCTGTCCGATAGGCGTAATCGGAATTATTTTTGAGGCACGTCCTGATGCACTTGTTCAGATATCATCACTCTGTATCAAGAGCGGAAACTGTGCTGTTCTCAAGGGGGGAAAGGAAACTGCAAACACCAACAAGGTTCTTTTTGACATAATAAGCTCTGCGGCAGTTTCTGCAGGTGCCCCGGAAGGCTGCATGTACCAGGTTGAAGGCCACAGTGAAGTTGATGAGCTTCTTGCCTGCAGCAAGTCCGTTGACCTTCTCATTCCGCGCGGTTCGAACCAGTTTGTTCAGTATATCATGAACAATACAAAGATTCCGGTTATGGGTCATGCTGACGGCGTATGCCATACATATGTTGACAGAGATGCTGATATTGACAAGGCATGCAGGGTAATTGTTGACGCCAAGACACAGTATACAGCTGCGTGCAATGCAACAGAGACTCTTCTTGTGGACAGAGCACTTGGTGCTGATAAGCTCACAGCTCTTGTAGCTGCACTGAAGGACAGCGGTGTTAAGGTACGAGGTACAGAGGAAGTGTCAGGGTTAGCTGCCTGCGACGAAGTAATGTCTGAGGACGAATTTTCATCTGAATATCTTGACATGGTTATCTCAGTTAAGCTTGTTGACGGTGTCGGTGAGGCTGTTTCACATATCAACACCTTTGGCTCACACCACACAGACTGCATAATCACTGAAAACACTGAGACAGCTGAAAAGTTTATGAATCTTGTTGACTCCGCCGGAACATATCTTAACTGTTCAACAAGATTTGCAGACGGTTTCAGATACGGATTCGGAGCAGAAGTAGGTATAAGCACAAGCAAGATTCATGCAAGGGGACCTGTAGGACTTGAAGGACTTACAACATACAAGTACAAACTCTATGGTTCAGGTCAGATTGTTGCTGATTACTCAGAGGGAAGAAGAAGCTTTACTCACAGGGACATCTGATAGTAATATCAGATATCAGATTTTTCTGAAAAATTTTTTCAATACCTATTGACATTTTCAGAATAATATATTATAATTATAAAGCTGTCTGACGAAGACGGCTTCACATCGAGGCGTAACTCAGTTTGGTAGAGTGCTTGGTTTGGGACCAAGATGCCGCAGGTTCGACTCCTGTCGCCTCGATTGTGCTGGTGTAGCTCAGTTGGTAGAGCAGCTGATTTGTAATCAGCAGGTCAGGGGTTCGAGTCCGTTCACCAGCTCTTATAAGGAAGAGTTCCCGAGTGGCCAAAGGGGGCAGACTGTAAATCTGTTGCTTTCAGCTTCGATGGTTCGAATCCATCCTCTTCCACCAAACAAAGGAACGATTGTTTTAATCGTTCCTTTTTCTCATTTTACGGTAGTTTTCAGAAAGCAGGTAATCAGTATGGCAGGAATAACCCATGAAGTTGAAGACAAAAACATTATTGAATCAATCAGAAACAATGCAGCAGCTGCTGCCGCAGAGCTTGTAAGGGAAGCAGGACTTCACAGAGGCCAGATTGTAGCAGTAGGATGCAGTACAAGTGAAACTCTCGGAGAAAACATAGGCAGCTGGTCAGTGCCGGAAGCAGGCGAGGCTATCTATGACGGTCTTATGTCAGTATTCGGACCGGAGGGGATATTTATTGCAGCTCAGTGCTGTGAGCATTTAAACCGTGCACTTATAACAGAACGCAGTGCTGTTCCTTTTGCAGAAGAGGTAAATGTTGTTCCGCAGCCTAAGGCAGGAGGCTCTTTTGCCACAGCAGCCTGGAAGAAGATGAACAGTCCGGCAGCGATTGAGGAAATAAAGGCCGATGCCGGTCTTGATATAGGCGGAACTCTGATTGGTATGCACCTTAAGAAGGTGGCAGTGCCGCTTAAGCTTAAGCAGAATTATGTGGGTAAGGCCCATGTTACTGCAGCAAGGGTAAGACCAAAGTTTATAGGCGGAGAACGCGCTGTATATGATGATTCTAAAAAATAAAAGACGGGCTGTACTTGACAACCGGTTTTTCAGACAGTAAAATATAAAGTGAACGCAGAATCATTCGGTGCGTTCACTATAATTATACAGGGGGATGATTTTGTGAATATCTGGCATGATATCGATGAAGACAGAATCCGTCCGAGAGATTTTATTTCAGTAATCGAAATCTCAAAAGGATGTAATCAGAAGTATGAACTTGACAAGAAAACAGGCATGCTTATGCTTGACAGAATTCTTTTTACTGCTACTCACTATCCTATGAACTACGGGTTTATTCCGAGAACCTTCGGTGATGACAAGGACCCTCTTGATGTTCTTCTTCTCTGTTCGGAAACCATTGAACCTCTTACTCTTGTAAGAAGCTATCCTATAGGTGTAATGAGCATGGAGGACGGCGGTATGGGCGATGAAAAAATTATTGCAATCCCTTTCGGCGACCCGACTTATTCAGGATACACTGACGTTAAGGAGCTTCCAAGTCATATTTTTGATGAACTTCAGCATTTCTTCTCTGTTTACAAGCAGCTTGAGAGCAAGAAGATAACAGAAGTCAAGGAAATAGGCGGACCTGATGAGGCTGTGGCTGTTATCGAGAAGGCTATGCGAAACTATAAGGATAAATTCTGCGGCGGAGTATACTGATATCCGCACATAAACCCAAAATGGTCATGAAGAGATGTTCTTCATGACCATTTTTTTACTTTGAAATAATACTATTTTTTGCCTTTTAAAATTCCCATGAGGCCTCTTCTGAGGAGGGAACCACCTGTTGAGATAAGCTGTGATTCAATTTTTGCTGCTCTTCTGTCAGCCTTTCTCTGTGCGTCCGCTTTTTTCTTTTCGGCTTCCTTTTCAGCCTTTCTGGCAGCGGCCTCAGCTTCCTTCTCAGCTTTTTTTGCTGCAGCCTCAGCAGCCTTTTCCTGTTCCTTTTTCATTCTTTCGATTTCGGCCTCAAGTGCTTCCTTTTCCTGTCTGAGCTTTTCAGCTTCAGCGTCGGATGCGGCCTGCTTTTCAAGAACCTCATACGCACTTTCATTGTCTACTGCGGTATCGTATTTTCCTGCTACAGGTGAGGAACTTAAGCACTGGGAACGTGTATTTTCACTGCACGGACCCATAAGGCTTTCAGGACATATAACTGCTGTTTTCTGAACCATCTGAGGTGCACCGCTTTCATCAAGGAATGATGTGAGTGCGTGACCTGTTCCAAGTTCAAGGATAGCATCTTCTGTCTTAAAGTCAGGATTTGCTCTGAAAGACTGGGCAGCGGCCCTGACAGCCTTCTGCTCAGCAGGAGTGTACGCACGCAGCGCATGCTGTACTCTGTTGGAAAGCTGTGCAAGTACAGTGTCCGGTATGTCAGAAGGAGACTGTGTTACGAAGTAAATACCGACACCCTTGGAACGAATGAGCTTTACTGTCTGTTCGATGGAATCTATGAGTGCCTTAGGCATGTTTTTGAAAAGGAGATGAGCTTCATCGAAGAACATTACTATCTTCGGTTTGTCGGCGTCTCCGGCTTCCGGAAGAATTTCAAACATCTCTGCCATCATCCAGAGAAGGAATGTGGCATAGATTTTCGGTGAACGGATAACGTCAACGCAGTGGAGGAGGTTAATGTATCCGCGTCCGTCAGAAGCACATCTGATCCAGTCACGGATATCAAGAGCAGGTTCACCGAAGAAGTCATTTCCGCCTTCATTTTCAAGCGGAATAATTGCACGTGTAATTGCTCCGATAGTCTGCGGTGCGATGTTTCCGTATGATGATGTATACTCTGTTCTGTGGTCTGAAACATAGTTAAGAACAGCTCTGAGATCCTTCAGGTCGATGATTTTTAATCCCTTGTCATCTGCTATTCTGAATACAGTCATAAGAACTCCGGCCTGAACGTCGCTGAGGTTCATGAGCTGTGCAAGAAGTGAAGGACCAACATCTGATACGGTAGCACGTACCGGATGTCCTCCCTTTGAAAATATATCGTAGAATACAACTGGATATGACTGGTATCTGAATGTGTCGCGTATTCCGAATTTATCAATTCTTTTCTGCATGCCCTCGCTGTCTGCGCCCGGCTCTGCAAGGCCTGAAACATCTCCCTTTATGTCACAGAGCAGAACAGGTACTCCTGCTGCAGAAAATGATTCGGCCATAACCTTCATGGTTATTGTTTTACCTGTACCGCTGGCACCGGCTATAAGTCCGTGTCTGTTGCACTGGGAGAGATTCATGAACACTCGTTCACCGTTCTCCGAAATTCCCATATAGATACTGCTGTTTTCGTACATATTAGTCCCCCTTTATTTTTGTGATGCAGCCGTCATCAACCTGTACTCCTGCATCGCAGTTTACTTTTTTGCCTTCGCACTTTACAGTTATGCTGCATCCGGTTACTGTCACGCCTCTGATAGCCTGTATTCCGTCGTCACCGGCTGTAAGGTTAAGCGTTCCGCCGGTGACTGTAACAACACCCTTGCCGTCTTCGGTTTCATTTGTAGCCTTTACTGCATCGCGTGAACAGTTTACTGTTATATTTCCGTTCTCGATATTTACCTTGTCCTTGCCGGTGAGTCCGTTGTTTGCTGAGGTAATATCGTATGTACCGCCTGTTACCTTAAGAGTGTTTTTGCTGTAAACGGCATTTTTTACATTTCCGTGGATTCTGAGAGTGCCGTCACCCTTAAGTGTAAGGTCCTCCTTGCTGTACAGAGCAGCTTCGGATGAACCGCCGTCAGAAAGAGTGTTGTCTGAACCCGGTGATGTGATAATTTTTACCTTGTCGGCTGAGTCAACTCTCAGTGCCGGACCGTTTGAGTTTGATATGCTGACACCGCAGAGCTCGATATCAACCTTTGCATCCTTTGGTGCTGCAACTATTATTTCACCGTTAAGTGAACCTGAAAACCTGTACACGCCTTCAGCAGTGACAGTAACTGAAGAACCGTTAATGCTTACCCTTGAAGATGAGCATTCTGCTGAGCTTCCGTTCAGTGTTACACTGACCTCACCGTTCTCATCCTCCTGAGGTCTGCTCTCCGGCTCTGAACCGGAGCCGGATGACGGGCCGTGGTCATCGTGGTGATCCGGAGCTACAGCGCCGCTGCCATTATCCTCCGGACTGGCTGACGGACTGGCAGGTGAATCCGGATTTTCCTTCTTTTCTGTTTCCTTTGATGATACGGCTGTTTCTGCTGCCGTAACTGATGAAACAGATTCGGATGTTTCTGAAACTGCAGTGGTTGTTACAGCGGCATCATTCTGTGATGATGCCGTACTTTCAGAAACAGTAGTTTCTGCAGATGTTTCTGATACTGATGATGTGACTGCGTCTGATATTTCTGAAGTGCTGCTCTGTTCACTGTCCTTTCCGCATGAAGAAAGAAGAAGGAGAGAGCACATCATTGCGACAGTGTAGTTTAATCTGCTGTTTTTCATTATTTACCCCCTGTATTTCCCGGAATCCGTTCTTACTGTCTGTAGTATGTAAGGAAGTCAGCCAGCTTTGCTGTAGCTTCTTCAAGAACTTCGATTCTCGGGAGATAAACGACTCTGAAGTGGTCTGGCTGAGCCCAGTTAAAGCCGCCGCCGTGAATCATGAGAATGTGCTTTTCGCGAAGAAGATCAAGTGCGAACTGTTCGTCATTTGTGATATTGAACTTCTTTACGTCAATCTTAGGGAAGATGTAGAAGGCAGCCTTAGGCTTTACTGCTGTGATGCCCGGGATGTCATTGAGTGCCTTGTAGATGAAGTCTCTCTGTTCATAGATACGTCCGCCCGGCTTGATGTAGTTTTCAACACTCTGGTAACCGCCGAGTGAGGTCTGTACGATTGACTGTGCAGGAACGTTTGAACAGAGTCTCATGTTTGAGAGCATATTAAGTCCCTGGATATAGTCGTGCGCAGCCTTCTTGTTTCCGCTGAGAACCATCCATCCGACACGGTAACCTGCAACCATGTGTGACTTTGAGAGTCCGCTGAATGTAACACAGAAAAGATCAGGGCAGAGTGAAGCGATTGAGATATGCTTCTCGCCGTCCATAACGAGTCTGTCATATATTTCGTCAGAGAAGATGATGAGCTGGTGTTCTCTTGCAAGTTCAACAATCTGTTCAAGTACTTCCTTAGGATAAAGCGCACCGGTTGGGTTGTTAGGATTGATGAGAACGATAGCCTTTGTCTTTGATGTTATCTTGCTTCTCATGTCGTTTATATCAGGATACCAGTCAGATTCCTCGTCACATACATAGTGAACTGCATTGCCTCCGGCAAGGGTTACACATGCTGTCCAGAGCGGATAGTCAGGTGAAGGAACAAGAACCTCGTCACCGTTGTCAAGAAGTGCTGACATTGAAAGGTTGATAAGTTCACTTACGCCATTACCTGTATAGATATCTTCTATTGTTACGCCTTCAACGTTTCTGTTCTGGTAGTACTGCATGATAGCCTTTCTTGCGGAGAAAAGGCCCTTTGAGGCAGAGTAGCCTTCGCATTCTGTGAGCTGTGCCTTCATGTCGTAGATTACTTCATCAGGAGCTCTGAAACCAAACGGAGCCGGATTTCCTATGTTAAGCTTGAGTACCTGTGTTCCGGCCTCTTCCATACGTGCGGCTTCGTCAACAACCGGTCCTCTTACATCGTAAAGTACATTATTGAGTTTGTCTGATTTTTTGAATTCTCTCATTGTAGTTCCTCCGTTTTTTACTGCAGCCGGGATTTCTGCTTCTGCAGAAGCTGCGCTGTTATTACTGCCTTTGAGCCATTCGGCATCAGTCTGCAGAATATCCGCAAGAAATCTGATGATGTTTTCACGCGGAAAAGTTTTTCCGCTTACGTACTGGCTCATATGACTTTTACCAAGTTTGATTCCGCTTTCCTGAGCGGCTTTTATAATGTCCGTCTGCCTGAGGGAGTGTTCCTTCATTTTCTCTTTCAGACGCGCTGAAAATAAATTTTCTTCCATAAAACAAAACCTTTCAGGTGATAAGTTCAATTTAAAATCTCTGAAGTTCAATTTCAGAGTTCAATTTGTAACTACTATTATATCACTTATAATTAATAAGTTCAATAGATTTTATGAAAAATATTTTTTACTTGTTTTGTGCAATCTGAAGTGGTATAATTATAGAGAATGCAAAAAAGGTTTTTTGTATTCTTTATAACAACACATAGGATATCCACTGCCTCTACAGGCGGCGGGTCTATTCTCTCGTTCAGCAGGAGTTCAGTCTTCTGCTGAACGAAAGCAGTTCTTCAAATTGCCTCTGCTTGTTAAGAGCAGAGCTTTGAACAGTAATACGGGAGTGATAAATGTGAATATTTCCGATATTATAGACAGACTTGAATGCCTTACAGACCTTCATCTTCATCTTGACGGGTCAGTTTCAGTAAGCTCCGCACGTGAGCTTGCTGCCATTGAGAATGTCTCTCTTCCTGAGAGCGATGAAGAACTGAAGGACATGCTTATGGTTTCAGAGGACTGTGCTGATCTTAACGAATACCTTGAAAAATTTTCCCTTCCGGTTTCACTTATGCAGAGCAGCAGAAGCATTTCGGCTGCAGCCTTTAATCTGTGCTGTGAACTTAAATCACAGGGACTCATGTATGCCGAAATAAGATTTGCTCCCCAGAAGCACTGTGAAAAGGGTCTTACACAGGAGGATGCGGTTACAGCCGCTGCGGAAGGTATCAGAAGGTCCGGCTTCGATGCAGCACTTATTCTTTGCTGTATGCGTGACGGTTCAGACAATTCAGCTGCGAACCTTGAAACAGCAGGGCTTGTAAGGAAATATCTCGGCAGGGGAGTGTGCGCATGTGATCTTGCCGGAGCGGAGGCGCTGTTTCCGAACGACAGATACCTGTATGTTTTTGAGGAGGCGAGAAGGCTTGACATACCTTTTACTGTTCATTCAGGTGAGGCACTCGGGTATGAAAGCGTCATCTCAGCCGTGGAAAACGGCGCATCACGGATTGGTCACGGTGTAAGAGCCGCAGAGGACGAAAAAACAGCAGAGCTTATTGCACGCAGGCACATCCCTCTTGAGATATGTCCGACCAGCAATATTAACACCTGTGTATATAAAAGTATAGAAGATATCCCGGTCAGATATCTGATGGAAAAGGGAGTCACAGTTACACTTAACACTGATAATATGAGTGTATCTGCAACTGATATAAAAAAGGAACTGAAAAAAGCTGCTGCAGCATTTGGCTTTACAGCAGAAGACATAAAGACTCTTCTGAAAAATTCAGTCAGAGCCTCATTTTCAGATAAACTTCATGCCAGGATGTATGAGAAAATTGAACTTGATTTTAAAAAATACATCTGAGCACTAAGGAAGCACTGATTCAGTCAGTGCTTCTTTAACGCTGGTCAGGCCGGATATCCGGCACCTGCGGTGTTTATTAAGCTGATGAAAATGTGCTTTTCATCAGCAGCAATATATTTTTACAGGAAGCGATTTAAAATGATTATTGATTCACACGTTCATATTTTTCCGGATAAGATTGCAGAAAAGGCAGTAGCCGGTATCTCAGGTTTTTACGACCTTGCAATGAAATATGACGGAAAGCTCGAAACCGTTCTCAACGAGGGCAGAAAAGCGGGAATTGACAGGTTTCTTATTCTCTCGGTAGCTACTGTTCCGGAGCAGGTGGCAAGTATAAACAACTTTCTTGCTGACTGCGTAAAAAGACACAGCGACAAGCTTATTGGTTTCTGCGCCATGCATCCGGATTTTCCGGATCCGGAGTCGGAGCTTGAACGGGCACGTGAGATGGGGCTTATCGGAATCAAGCTTCATCCTGATTTTCAGAGATTTGATATCGATGACGAGAGAGCATTCAGAATTTACAGATATGCCGAAGGAAAAATGCCGGTTCTCTTCCACACAGGAGATTTCAGAACAGGCTGGTCCAAGCCTGAGAAGCTTGCCAGGATAATGGACAGGTTCCCGGACCTTGACGTTATAGCCTCGCATTTCGGCGGCTGGACAGAGTGGGACAGAACTCCGGAGATCTTTAAGGGAAAGAACGTGTACGTTGACACTTCGAGTACCATGTACACAGTTCCTCCTGAGAGAATCCGCGCCATGATAGATTCATTCGGCGCCGACCATGTTTTCTTCGGCACCGACTACCCGATGTGGGACATGAACGACGAACTGTCCCGTCTCTCCCGGATTCCTCTTACCCCGGAAGAACGCGAAATGATTCTCCACGGAAACATCGGGAGACTTGTCGCAAAGTACAGCAGATGACAGTATAATTTTGAGAAGAGATTTAAGGAATACAGTAAGAATCCGGAGAAACTGGAAAAACTGTTAAATGAGCTCCGGTATATAATACAGAAAATCAATCAGCTCATAAAAAAAAGGAACCGCCATGGTTCCTTTTTTTGCTTTCACTGTAATTACGCTTTTTTGTATGTAACAAACCTGTACTGAACTCCGTCATACTCCTTCAGCTCGGATTCATATACCTTTTCCCAGCACTCTGACAAATCAAAGTTCCGGATAAACGAATCTGCCTTTGCTTCGCTGAAAATCCTTGTAATGTACGCAGTATCACAGTAATCGGAAAGCAGACGGTATATTTCAGCTCCGCCGATGACGAATATATCATCCGTTTCATATTCCATAAGCTCAGATACAGAGTGAACTGTTTCAACTCCGTCACAGGAAAAAGAGCGGTCCCGTGTGAATACGATATTTCTTCTTCCGGGCAGAGGCTTTATCCTGAGTGATTCGAAGGTTTTTCTTCCCATAACAACGGTCTTTCCGGCGGTTTTTTCTTTAAAAAAGTTCATATCCTCCGGAATGTTCCAGATCAGTCTGTTCTGGTATCCAAGTTCGCCGTTTATTCCGGCTGCAGCAATAATATTCATTATTTACAGAGCTCAGCAAGCATTGCTGCTGCTGATTTACCGGTGGCGTGGTTTACTGCATACGGATTGAGCTGGCAGAGAGGTCTGAGTACGAACTCTCTGTTAGCCATATCGATATGGGGAATAGTGAGAGTATCGTCATGCATGACAATGTCGTCATAAAGAATGATATCCACGTCAAGAGTTCTCGGACCCCAGTGAATCTTCCTTTCACGCTTTGCATTCTGCTCAGCCTGTGAAGTAACCGCATGAAGTTCATGCGGGTCAAGAAGTGTTTCAAGCTCGATACAGCAGTTCATAAACGGATCCTGGTCAGTTTTTCCGTACGGAGCCGTTTCGATATAGTCAGAAACTTTAACGTTTCTTATAGTGTCAGTGTTTCTGAGGTATTCTGCAGCATCATCGAGGTATTTTTTTCTGTCACCCATGTTCGAACCAAGTGAGAGATAAACTCTGTGCCACATTCTTTCAACACACACACTTACGTGTTCGAGCGGAAGAAGGATAGGGGCCCATGGTTTTTTTACCTCAAGTGAGATTTTTTTAATCAGGCAGTATTCTCTGAGGAGATTTTCACAGATTTTTTCCGCTGCAGTTTCTATCAGACGAAATGTGTTGCTTTCCATTATGTGTTTAACTGTGTGGCATATCTCAGCATAGTTCACAGAATAGCTGAGGTCATCCGACCTGCCTGCTTTTCCTGTATCAAGGTAAATATCGGCTGAAATGAGGAATTTCTGTCCGAGAACATTTTCCTCCTTAAGCACACCGTGGTTTGAAAATATTTCGAGATTTCTGATTTTTATACAGTCCATAAATTACATCTTTCCTAATATTTTTTCAGTCATAACAACTGCACGTTTGTTTTCCTTAACATCATGCACTCTTACGAAAAGGCAGTTTTTCTGAGCGGCCATGACAGACGTTGCAATGGTGCCTTCAAGCCTCTGGTCAGAAGGAAGGTCAAGAGCAAGACCTATCATTGACTTTCTTGACGCGGCATAGAGTACCGGATATCCGAGTGCATCCAGTGCCTCAAGGTTTCTGGTTATGAGAATATTCTGCTCATAGCTTTTGGCAAATCCGATACCCGGATCTGTCATAATCATGTCATCCCTGACACCGGCTTTTTTTGCAATCCGGATGCTTTCGGCGAGGTCATTCACGACATCGCTCATAAAATCATTATAATCAGTATTGTTTCTGTTATGCATAAGACATACAGGGAGGCCGTGCTTTGCAGCAAGCTCTGCCATCTGGCCGTCGTCATATCTGAATCCCCATATGTCATTTATGAGGTCAGCTCCTGACCGGACTGCATAACCGGCAACGTCATACTTGTATGTGTCAACTGAAACCGGAATATCAAAGGAAGCCTTAATCTTTTCAATTACCGGGCATATGCGCTCAGTTTCCTCGGATACTGATATCTGTGTATATCCGGGTCTTGTGGATTCGCCGCCGACGTCTATTATATCCGCCCCCTCGGCAATCATTTTCTCAGCCTGTCTGAGTGCAGTGTCAGTTGTGCTGAATCTGCCTCCGTCAGAAAATGAATCCGGTGTGACATTAAGTATTCCCATTATATATGTGTGATTTTCAAAAATTTTTCCGCCGATTATCATTGTGTGTTCCTCTCTCAGTAGACAAGTGTATGGTTTTTCTGCTCTTCGCTCCAGTTGCATTCTTCATACGCCCTGCATCCGAAGCATGTTCTTGAAAGCTTGTCAGCACTGCACAGAAGGGCTTCAAGCTCTGATGCATTGTCAGGACATCCGTCATGTCCGTGGGTACGGACTGCAAGGAGAATAAGATCAGCTTCTTCATCCGTATAACCGCATTTTCTGAGAATAAATTCAGCGGCTTCAGGACCGGCTTCGTTGTGCGGGATACCAGTTTCATACTCAGCGGCCCTTCCGATGTCGTGAAGCAGCGCTGCAGCATAAATAATATCCTTTGAGAGCTCCGAGCCGTTTTCAAGAGCTATAATATATGCAATACGGGCAGTATCAGTAATATGACCAAGCCCGTGTCTGCAGAAAAATCTGTCTTTTTCCTTTTCTTCAATTGTATTTAAAAGAGACAGAAATGTGCTGTCTGCGAGTATTTTCTGATATCTGTAGTTC
>JAZUIH010000053.1:0-5082 GCA_045642145.1 Oscillospiraceae bacterium
GTAGAAACGGAATATAATATTTTTGCTACAAATAAGTCTGCTTATAGCAATTATCCTGATATAGAGGTGGAAGATACTTCTGAAGACTTTAAAAATCTAAAAGAAGAAAAATTGAATAGTTTAGTAGCCCAAAAGCTTATAGAATGGAAAAAAGACCCGGGTACACCTGATACAGAGGAGTACAAAAATTTAAAAAAAGACGCTGAAGAAGAGCTGGGTGATAAGGACTATTCAGAAGCTGGTGAACTGTGGGTATATAATAAAGATAAAGCATATTATCTGTCAACTGAACTAAACAGCAATAAGTTTTATGTATCTCCGACTCATACAATGACTGCCCATAAAGAAAATGTTGCTGAAAACACCAACGCTTCCCAGGAAAAGTACTACATTGTAAACGGCAAGCCTATAGTTCTCAGCCACGACAACTACATAGACGTAGGACTTGATATGGCTAAAAACACTACTGCAGTATCAAAGTTTAACGTTTCTGTAGATGGTGTAAAAGCACTCGGATATGGTTCAGCGTATAGTTCAGATTTACAGAAAGACGTTTCAAATAATATTTATGATTTACTCACAGATATGCAGGAAGTTCTTGGACGCTTAAGGGATTATGCCAATTCAAACAAGAACGGAGACGTGAACGCTGCAAAGCCTGATGTATCAGAGCTGAGTGCATTGTTAAAGAAATTTGAAGTACAGAGTGAAAATGTAATCGCAAGCGTAGCAGAAGTTGGTGTCAGATCAAAGTATCTTGAAACAACGATGTCAAGACTTGAAAATGAAAATTCCGCGCTGGAAAGCACAAAGAATTATCTTGAAGCAGTTGATGATGCAACTGAAATCACAATGTTCAAGGGGTATCAGAATGCATGGAATCTGAGTCTTCAGTTCGGAGGAAGCATTATTCCAAAGTCACTTATGGATTACATAAGATAATATTTATCAATTAACATATTTAACGTGTGGAAGGAGGAATTTGAATGCAGCTTCTGAAAATTACTACAGTACCTATTAAATACAAGGAACAGGAAAACATCCCGGTGGACAGCGGTTCCTCATTCTCGCTGGAGACAGTTGAGAAAAACTCAGCAAATGTGCAGATTCCGGTTGCTAATACTTCAGGTTCCAGAAACAACGCGGAAAAGTACAGTGAAAATGAGATAAACGGGGCTGTTCCGGTGCTTCAGAGAGGCGCGGACACGATGAAACGTGAAAGTGCATCCGAGGCGGAGGGTAATGAATACAGTGTAAACTACTGTTACGGAAGAAAGAACATTACACCTGAACCGAAAAATAACTGCTCTGCTTATCTGAGGAATAATCTGAACGCAGGTGTTTCCATCGATTCTGCGATTGACAGTATCGACTCCATTATCCCGGATAAATCATGGGAGCCTGATGTTAAGGAGCATTCTTCACAGGTTAAGGCACCTGAGCCGGAACCGCGCAGGATAGTAGAGGAATTTGCTCATGTTGAGATTGAATATCTTGGCGGATTCAATTATGTACCTAAGAGCTCAGCACCTGATTATGAAGAACCTGAACAATAATAACGCATAAACGGGGGATGTGCTATACTGCAGCATTCCCCTGATTTGTTTATAAATCCGGTAACCGGAAAAAATGATTAAATTCTGTCTTTTGGCTGATGCATATTCGGTCAGTATAGTTTTTCAGCCAGATACAAAACATATACGTCAGACATAATCAGTGATTTTTCCGCATTCCGGACAGAATAAAAAATAATTACAGTTATAACGGAAATATGAGTTCGCTGTAACAAAACGGAGGTTGTTATGAAAGTACTTACAAAAAACTTTGGTGAGATTGAAGTCTCAGAAAAGGACATTATTACATTTGATCAGCCGGTACTCGGTTTTGAAGGAAAAAAGAAATATGTATTTATGATTGATGATTCACTTAACGGGGAGTTCATCTGGCTTCAGTGCATTGATGACGGCAGCCTTTGTTTTGTGCTCGCTAATCCAAATACACTCAGTGAAAATTACGCTCCTTCATTTGCGGAGGACATTGCAGGTGTAATCGGCAAGGGAACATATGAGATGTGGCTTGTAATGGTTGTTGCCGAGAACTTCGGAGAGTCAACTGTTAATCTTAAGAGCCCTATTATCGTAAATCTTGATGAGAGAAGAGCAGCACAGTTTATAGCTGAGGAAGACTACACAATCCGTTACAGGCTCTTTGAAAACGTTAAGGAGGACTAAGCTATGCTTATTTTGTCAAGAAAAGTGGGGGAAACAGTATATTTAAATGAGGATATAGAGATTAAGATAGTTGAAGTCAGCGGGGATAAGGTTAGACTTGGTATAGAGGCACCGAAGGATGTCAAGGTTTTAAGAAGCGAGCTGCGCCAGACCATGGAAAGCAACATGAAGGCATCAGACGCTGTTGCACCTGATGCCTTCAAGAACATGTTAAGTCAGCTGAAGAAATAATCAGTACTGGTATAGTGTCTGCTCGTCGATCATCTCAACATCGCCGAGCAGAGCTATATTTGCTTTTCTTATAAAAGCACCGAGCTCTGATTCACTACGCTTATTGATTTTTCCGATTTTATATTTGTACTTTGTATGGTTTCCGAACATAAGACCTTTTTCACCCGTGTGAAGATGAATTTCGGTAGGCTTTGAAAATATAGGATCGGAAATTTTTATAACTATTTTTTCGTCGTATTCGCCGATTATTTCGGGACATTCAATAGCTGCACCGTTCATGGAAATAGCTTTTATACAGCAGTTCTCCCACTTGTAAATCAGCTTGTTCACAAAAAAGCTGTGTCTGAAAGCGGGAACGAAAACCTGTGCTTCAAACGGAATGTGAGCGGCCAGAACCTTTTCGGCTCCGTGGAGAAATGCACATTTCAGGTCGACTACCCTGAGAAGCTTTGCCGATGAAAGATACACGCTGCCTGTGAAAATATGTGTAGTTGTACCGTTTTCACTGCATACAACCTGTACCTCTGAATTTATCTGAAGTATCGGAACAAACTGTGCAGTAAAGTCCAGATACTTGTCCTGAGCTGAATATGAAGCGAATCCGTATTCGAGAATTTCGCCGTTTGGCTGTTTAAGAATCGCTTTGCATTTTGCAGGAAACATAAAATTGCACCCCCTATGTCATATATATGTTTATTATATCATATATATTGAAAAATGGGAATATCTTTTTGACAGTAAATGAAAATATTTTTTGCCGTATGGCAGGTTAATAAAGGAGGCAGCCTATGAACTACAGGGAAGCTGCAGAACAGATTTGTGTCTGTCTGGATGAGATAGAGGAAGTTTTTCTTGAAATGGAAAATGAAATCAACACACTTTTTGTATGTGATCCGGATGACGTTGAAGTGTCAGCAGAGCGTATTGAAAAGTACCGTGAGATTGCAGATGAAATATTTGCGGATATCAGACAGATATGTGACGAGGATGAAACCGGGACTCTCAGAACGGCTGTAAATCCTCTTACAGACCGCAGGGACGTTGCTGAAGAATGCACGGATGTTTTTGAAAAGAGACAGGATGTAAATGCGGTAGTATACAGAATTCAGAATACGATACCTATGGTCTCCGACAGACTGAAAAAAGCGATGGAAAAAACACTTGAGGAGATAAAGGCTAACAATACAGGACAGAGTGCCCAGGCCGCCAGATACTACAGTGCCGTAAATGCGACACAGCAGCCGTCAAGACTTTCACAAAAGAGCAGAAGTATATGAAATAATGCTTAAAACACTTTAAAAAAAAGTAAAAATGCCGAATAATATAATAGCAGACTAATTCGTATAAGTAACATATATGAAATATTTATGATATAAACAGGGGTGATATTATGAAGGTAGATTCAGGCGAAAATACTTACACATCGGCTTCCTACAGTAATAAGGGTATATCAGGTATGAACTCAGGTCTCGATACGGAGAACCTTGTAAAGGCTATGCTTAATGACGTTCAGACCAAGATTGACAAGCAGGAACAGAAACAGAAAGTTCTTGAGATGCAGCAGGAAGAATACAGAAGTGTAATTGATCAGATTAACGAATTCAAGGACAAGTATTTTTCAGTTACAGGTGAGAAGTCACTTGTACTTTCATCAACTTTCAAAAGTTCAAACACAGAGAGCTCTTCCACAGCAGTAAAGGCTGTTTCAACTTCAGAAGCAGTTGAGGGAAGCTTTGATGTACAGGTTAATCAGCTTGCAACTGAAGCGAAGTTTACAAGTCTTGTAGGTGCAAGTTCAGGAAGGTCTGTTACAGTAGGGGGAAGTCTTGCTGCCGGTGCAGGCAGGAAAATGACAGTAACAGCCGGTGATAAGGATATCGATATTGATATCAGCGGTGCCACATCAGCAAGTGATATTGCAGACAGAATTAACAAGGGCATTGCATCATACAACAAAATCAACGGTACTTCAGTAAGTCTTACAGCTTCTGCAGGTTCTGACGGAAAGATTAAGTATTCAGGAACTGACGAATACACTGATATCAAGGTTGACGGAAAAGATCTCGATGAGACAGTAAAGGCTGCGTCAGTTACTTCCGGAAAGGTTGATTCTTCAAAGTTTGATGAAAACGGAAAAGACTATAAGTTTAAGGTTAATGACAAGGAATACACTGTTAATCTTAAGAAGGATGCTGATGTCGCTGATGAGCTTAACAAGGTGCTCAGCGGTGACGGTATTACAGTTACCAGTGATTCTGACGGCAAGCTTAAGTTTACAGCAGCCGAATCAGCTTCAAAACTCACAATAGAAGCAGCAGACGATCCGGATGATGCTGACAGGAAGCTTAATGATGACCTTAAGGCACTTGGCTTCAGCGGAAAGCAGGAGGCCTCAAGAACATCAACTGTATCAGCTGATGCTCCTGAAATTAAATCAATGGGCAAGCTCAGTATTTCCTATAACGGTGTTTCAAAAGACATTACTCTTACAGATACCGACACAAAGGACAGCTTCAGTGAGAAGCTCTTCCAGGCATTCGGTTCCGGTATCCAGATGGACAAGGACGGTAATCTTACAGCCGGTACAGGAAAGAATATCACTGTAAAGGGTTCAAAGGAA
>JAZUIH010000054.1:0-25469 GCA_045642145.1 Oscillospiraceae bacterium
CTTAATCCTGAAAAAGCTGAAGAATTCCTCAACAGAAAAGCTGATCCGAAGGTTAAGGAGAGGATTATGAAGAGGGCTGAGAAAATGAGGCAATCATATGTGAAGGATGACAGATTCAAGAAATGAGATACGGGCAGGAAATCAAGAAGAGTTCTTTGAGACTAACTATCGAAGAAAAAGAAAGTGTTCAGAATTTCAATTGCGGAAACGAAGTAATAAATGACTATCTAAAAAACAAAGCCTGCGATGATACGCAAGCAGTGACGTTTATTGTAAAGGATATGGACAGCAGCGAAGTAATATGTTACTATTCTCTCAGTTGTTCCGGCCTTATACTTGAACATGGACATGCTAACAAAATAACAGTTTATCCTGCTGTTGAAATAAAAATGTTTGCTATAGATGAAAAATATCAGCATCTGCCGTATTCAGAAGATGCTGATGAAGGAAATCTCAGTGACATGCTCTTTTCCGACGTCATTTCCTATATATATGACTTTACTGACAACCAGTGCGGAGCTGATAAAATAATACTTTACTCAGTACCGGACGCCAGAAGCTTCTACATCAGAAACGGATTCTGTGAATTCCGTGAATTTATGAAGCCATCCGAGAGCTGGTTCACTGATGGCTGCGAACCGATGTATATGGATATGTGAGGAGGTTTTTTGTTTTGAGAGATTATATCAAATGGGATCCTGACTACACCAAGCTCACTGAGCAGGAAAGAATTCGAATGGAACAGGCTGAAGAAAGCGGTTTTATTGATGAAGAAGATATTAACTGGGATAACCTTGAGCAATATCTGTGATGCAGGAGAGATTTTATGGATATAGATGACGAAATTTGCGAAGCAATGCTCAAAGAATATTTTGAAGATGACAGTCCGGACAAGCATGAAACAGTTTCCCTTGAAGATTTTGCAGCAGAGTTGGGTATAAACTTAAATGAAATATGAAACGATTCACTGTCGGTTGTCGCATCGTAATAATAAAACAAGCCTCTCCGAAGTTAATCAGAGAGGCTTTTATAAAAAACAAAAACGCACCGGCTCATAGAACCAATGCGCTTTTCAAGGGGCTATGCTATAATGCACAAACTGTAGCAGTGCTATTATAGCACATCTCCGTGTAAAAATCAATATGAAAGGATGATGTGTTATGGCAAAAGCTAAGAAACTTCCGTCCGGATCATGGAGAGTCAGAGTATATGCCGGAACGGACAGCTCAGGAAAGAAGATTGTAAAATCCTTCACCTCTGACAGTAAGAAGGAAGCTGAACTGATGGCTGCACAGTTCTCAGCTCAGCACAAGGAACCGGCTGCTGAAATGACAGTCGGCAAAGCAATCGACAAGTATATAGAGTCAAAAACAAACATCCTGTCTCCCACCACTATTTCAGGATACAGGGAAATCAGAAGAAACAAGTTCAAAGGTATCATGGACATACAGCTCCGCAGACTGACCACAGAGGCTATACAGCAAGAGATAAACAGTATGGCGGCAAGTTTATCTCCTAAATCCGTAAGCAATGCATACGGGCTTCTGAAGCCGACACTGAACGTTTATGCTCCGGATATCAATCTTTCACAAATCACTTTACCGAAGAAGCAGAAAATCATTCGTGAGCTCCCGGAACCATCTGAGGTAATCAATGCCATCAGAGGAACAGACATTGAGCTTCCATGTCTTCTGGCAATATGGAGCGGCATGAGGATGTCAGAAATCAGAGGTATTAAGAAATCTGACTGTAAGGACGGCTGCATTATAGTACGCAGCACTCTTGTAACTGTGGAAGGCAAGGATATTGAGAAATCACAGACAAAGACATATGACAGCACTCGCGTTACGGACATACCTGAATATCTTCAGAAGCTGATTGATGAAGTTGACACGGAACACCTTACAGAGTTGACACGGAATGTCATCTATAAGAAATTCATCAAGTACCAGAAGGACGCAGGAATAGATCCTCCGATAAGATTCCATGACCTCAGACACCTGAATGCATCCGTAATGGTTCAGCTCGGTATTCCGGACAAATACGCAATGGAGCGTGGAGGATGGTCAACAACTTCCACACTGAAGACAGTGTATCAGCATACGTTCTCCCGTGAACGTGAAGCGGTAAATCAGAAAATCAACGATTATTTCAATGACATTGTTCACTCTGAGGAGTGATTTTATTTCCGGTTTTCGTGTCAACTTTCGTGTCAACTTTTTCTGTAAAATGCTGTTTTTAAATTGAATTTCTGTTTTTTTATTTAAAAATAATCATCCGCAAAGCAAGGAAAAACCGCACATCTACGAATCATAACGTAAATGTGCGGTTTGTCGTTTAATGGAGGCGACGGGAATTGAACCCGTGTCCGAAAACCCATTCATATAACCTTCTACGAGTGTAGTTTGTCGTTTGAGTTCCCGGGACCAGCCGCGGACAAACACGCTGAAGGAACCAGTAGCCTTTAGGTACAGCTGAAAAGCAAAGGCCATCTTAACAGTCGTTCACCACTTAAATCGACGCTCTCAGAAAGTCGTGGTAGTCTTTAAGAGAACGGTCAGGGAGCTTAAGCTGCCTGGAGTTCGCCGTAGTTACGGCTAACTGTAATACTATTTCTAGCGTTTATATTTAGTGGCGCACAGTTTAAAGAGATTATGCCAGGCTCTACTCGCTTATATTATACTTCAAGATCCCCGTCGAAACCTTTACGCCCCCGTATCAGTAATTGTTACGGGACTTGATAGTGCGGTCAATCTCGCGCTTTGCATCACGTTCCGCAGCAGCCTCACGCTTGTCGTGGAGCTTTTTACCTCTGCAGAGTCCAACCTGAACCTTTACGTTCGATCCCTTGAAATAAATCGATATAGGAACAAGTGTCAGTCCGTCGCGTTTGATTGTACCGTAGAGCTTGTCAATTTCCTTCCTGTGGAGAAGAAGCTTGCGAACTCTCATCGGATCCCTGTTGAATATATTGCCCTTTTCATACGGAGAAATGTGCATTCCCTTAATAAACATCTCGCCGTTGTCTATTGAACACCAGCTGTCCTTAAGGTTTACACCGCCCTGACGCAGTGACTTGACTTCAGTACCTACAAGCTCAATACCAGCCTCATAGCTTTCAAGTATGAAATAATCGTGCTTAGCCTTTCTGTTTTCAGAAATGGTCTTAAACCTTGTTCTGTCTATCACTGTATCACGTCCTTCCGAATAAAGTGCATGCCGGCCGGATATCCCGCCAGGCAGTAAGAGCAAAAAAATATTATAGTGAAAGACAGCAGATGCTGCCGTTCACTATAATATTATAACTCAGTATACTGCAATTGTCAATAGCGCATCACTTTCCGTTAACCGAAGTTTTAAAGCAGTCAGCCTCCGCAGTGAGCAGAAGCTTTCCGCCCTTTTTCAGTCTGCCGAAAAGCATGTCGTCAACGAAGAGGGACTTGATATCATTTCTGATAACACGGTCAACCTCACGGGCACCGAACTCAGCGCTTATTCCCTTTTTCGCTATAAGTGCCTTAGCCTTCCTGTCAGCAGTAAATTCTATTTTTCTGACAGCAAGCTGTGAGGCAAGCTCGGAAACCTTTTTATCCACAACCCTGCGTCCCATATCTTCAGTCATGCTGCTGAAAACAACTATGCGGTTAAGACGGTTGCGGAATTCAGGCTGAAATGTATTCTTTACTGACTCCATTATAACGCTCTGGTCAGCAGAAGCGCTGCTGAAGCCGATTGTTTTCTTACCGAGACGGCTTGCGCCTGCGTTTGAAGTCATGATAATAATAACGTTTCTGAAGTCTGCCTTTCTTCCCTGATTGTCAGTAAGTGTGGCATAGTCCATAACCTGAAGAAGTACATTGTAGATATCCGGATGAGCCTTTTCTATCTCGTCAAGAAGCAGAACTGATGAAGGGTTCTTTCTGACAGCTTCAGTAAGAAGTCCGCCCTCCTCATAACCTACATATCCCGCCGGAGAACCTATGAGCTTCGCTACAGCATGCTTCTCCCCGTATTCACTCATATCAAAGCGGATAAGCTTAACACCGAGCTCATCTGCCAGACTTCTTGCAATCTCAGTCTTACCGACACCGGTCGGCCCGACAAACAGCAGACTCGCAAGCGGTTTTCCGTCATCAAGAAGTCCCGCCTTCGAATACTTGACAGCGTTAACAACCTGGCTGACAGCCTCATCCTGACCGAATATCCTTGACTTAAGACGCTTCTCAAGCCCTGCAAGAGCTGTGGTGTCATCCGAATTCACACTTTCAACCGGTACGCGGCAGATTCCTGTCAGGACTTCATTTATAACGGACTTGTCAACCGTCTGCGTTTTTTTATCAGTCGGATGCAGCTTCCTGTAGGCTCCGGCCTCGTCAATAAGATCAATCGCCTTGTCCGGGAGAAAACGTTCATTTATATATTTGGCACTCATGGTCACTGCATATTCCATAAGTCCCTTTGAATATTTTATACCATGGAACTTTTCATACAGTGGCTTAAGACCCTCGAGAATCTTCACCGCCTCATCATGGGAAGGCTCGGCAATCTCAACGTTCTGAAAGCGTCTCACAAGACTCTTGTTCTTTTCAAAATATTTTTTATACTCCTCGTAGGTCGTAGCCCCGATAAATCTGATATGACCGTCAGCAAGATACGGCTTCAGAAGATTTGAGGCATCAAACGAACTTTCTCCTACAGCACCCGCACCCGCAAGGTTGTGAATCTCATCGATATAAATAATTGGTTTTTCATATTTTCCTATTGCAGACAGCACGGTTTTAAAACGCTTCTCAAAGTCTCCTCTGTACTGGGTTCCCGCAAGCATACCGCCAAGGTCAAGTGAAAACACTTTTGCACCCTCAAGGGCTTCAGGAACCCTGTGCTCGTTAATCAAACGTACAAGTCCCCTGGTAACAGCAGTCTTGCCGACACCGGGTTCACCGATATGCAGAGGATTGTTCTTGTCCCTGCGGCACAGAATCTGAACTGTCCTGTCAAGCTCAGCCTCGCGGCCTATAAGCGGGCTGAAGCTGTCTGCCACATCATTGAGACACGGCGCATAGTCACCGATGCTGTCTCCGGAATGCTCACCGTCTTCATCGTCATCGCACTCACAGTATTCACCGCCGTCATAAATGAAGTTTCTCTCCCCTGTAAGCTCCTCCTCCACAGCCATAACAGCCTGCAGAAGCTCCGGCTCCTCAACGCCCTGCTTCTTCATAAAATAAACAGCATAGCTTTCCTCAAGCTGCCAGAAGGAATGAATCATATGTCTGAGATACATCCTGTCGTTGCCGCTGTTTGCCGCACTCATACCTGTAAGCTGCAGGAGTTTAAGTGTCTCCGAGGACATAACCGGTTCCGTGTCCTCACATATATCCACATTGTCCCTTATATATCCGTCAAGATCATCAGCAAGCCTTACCGGATCACCATCGCAGTCTGTAAAAGCCCTGTAAAAGAGTTCTTCCTTTGTAAGAGCCATGAGAAACATTTCCGGAACTATGTACTCACAGCAGTTTTCCGAGGCAAAAGCAATAACAGACTGAAGAACAAGCAGCAGCTCCTTTGACATCTCCATAGGTTACGCCTCCTCTACAGTCATGCGGAAAGGATAGCCCTTTTCCTTTGCCCTGGTAAGTGCAAGATTTACCCTCGTTACGGCAATATCGTATGAGTAAACACCCACAACGGCACTTCCCTTTTTATGAACATTCATCATGATTGCCTGCGCATCTGCAGGATTTTTATGAAATACAGTCATCAGAATTTCAACAACAAACTCCATGGTGGTGAAATCATCATTATGCATTACAACGCTATATTTTTTAGGTTCCCTGACCTTGCTGTCAGTGCGTTCCTTTACTGAATTCTTAGCTGACACAACTATCATCTCCATTTCCTGACAAGCAGAAACATCATTTCTTCATTTTTACAGTATAATAAAAATTATACCATAAATCCGGTTAAATAAAAAGACCTGTATCTTGAAAAAAATCTGCGCAGATGTTAAAATATATTTACAGCGCTTTATCACTATAAATATTTTCGGGAGAACACTTATGGACAGAATAAAAATGATGGTATACAACTACCGTGACTTTGATGAAAAGCAGTACTTTGACAGATATGCAGATGAACTCGGAATTGACCTGAAGCACGTTCCGTACTCACCATCCGAGGACAATACAGACCTTGCAGAGGGCTGCCAGTGTCTTAATATAATCACAACACCGCTCAGTGCCTCAATGCTTGAAAAATACTATAAACTCGGAGTGCGTTATATAGTTACAAGAACCATCGGCTATGACCACATCGATATGGAAGCAGCAAGGCGTCTCGGAATATCAGTAGCAAACACACCTTACGGACCTGAGGGCGTTGCCGAATTTGCACTGATGCTCATGCTTATGACTATCAGAAAGGCACGTTCAGTTGAACACCGTTTTTACGGACAGGACTACACTCTTAAGGGACTTATGGGAAGACAGCTCTCCGGGATGACGGTCGGCATCATCGGAGCCGGAAGCATAGGCATGGCTCTTATACAGCTTCTTGAGGGATTCAGATGCAGAGTTCTTGTATACAGTCCGCGCAGAAGCAGAGAGCTTCCTCCTTACGCAGAGTACGCTGATATGGATGAGGTTCTGGGACAGTCAGACATCATATCCCTCCATGCTCCTTCAAACGACATAACATTCCACATGATAGGAAAAAATGAGTTTGAAAAAATGAAGGACGGAGTTGTAATCATAAATACAGCCCGCGGCGCACTTATTGACACGGATGCTGCCATAGACGCACTCGAAAGCGGAAAAATCGGTGCAATGGGCCTTGACGTTGTGGAAAATGAATTCGACCTTATGTACTACGACAGGCGTGAGGAAGTTTTAGGCAAAAAGTCCTTCTACCTGCTGAGAAGCTATCCTAACGTAACAATGACACACCACATGGCCTTCTATACTGAACAGACTATAGAAACCATGGTAAGAGACTCTCTCAGGGGCGCCCGCTGCCACTTCAGCAGTGAGGAAAATCCATGGCAGGTACTCTGATATAAAAAACCGGGGCTGTAAAAAAACTCCCCTGTACAAAGAAATCAGCACATCAAAGTCACGTAGAAATACGCCATTGATGTGCTGATTATTTTATTATCACGGCTGTTTCTTAACAGCCTCTTTTTTATACCATAATAATTTCCGGTATACACAGAAACAGAGAGGTAAAGGCGCTTTTGCTCCTTTACCTCTCTGTTTACCGGATATCTGCTCAGATATCAATATCAAGCATTACCGGACAGTGGTCGCTTCCGAATACCTCAGTATGAATCTCAGAAGTCTTTACCTTATCCATGATACGTTCTGAAACAATGAAGTAATCAATTCTCCATCCCGCGTTGTTTGCCCTTGCGTTAAAACGGTATGACCACCATGAGTACACACCCGCAAGGTCAGGGTTAAGTCTTCTGAAGGTATCAGCAAAGCCTGCACCGAGAAGCTCAGTCATCTTGCCTCGTTCCTCATCCGAGAAGCCTGCATTGCCAACGTTGGCCTTTGCGTTTTTAAGGTCTATCTCGTTGTGTGCAACATTCAGGTCACCGCAGTATATAACCGGCTTTTTCCTGTCAAGCTCAGAGAGATAGGCACGCATATCATCCTCAAACTCCATGCGGTAGTCTATTCTCTTAAGTCCGTTCTGCGCATTGGGAACATAGCAGCATACAAAGTAAAAGCTGTCGTACTCACAGGTGATAACTCTTCCCTCATCAGTGTGATTCCCGTTTATTCCGTATGTAACACTGACAGGCTCCTTTTTGGCAAATACCGCTGTACCTGAGTATCCCTTCTTCTGTGCGCTGTGATAGTATGACACATATCCTTCCGGATCAAAATCAGCCTGTCCCGGCTGCATCTTTGTCTCCTGAAGGCAGAAAATATCGGCATCCATGCTGTTAAAGTATTCTTCAAAGCCCTTTCCGAGGCATGCTCTGAATCCGTTGACATTCCATGATATAAATTTCATTTAGTTTTCCTCCGTCTGCTGAGACTCACGCGCAATTGCATTTATAGCAGCAAAAGCCTGCTTAATATTTGAAACGCCTATAATTCTTGTACTGTACGAAGCCGGGTTAATGCCATTCATTGACTGCTTCGGAAGAATAACAACCTCGAAGCCCATTCGCTCAGCTTCACGTATACGGTTCGGCACATGGGAGATAGACCTTATCTCGCCGCCGAGTCCTATTTCGCCGAAGGCGATTATCTTCTCACTTACCGGCTTGTCGAGAAGGCTTGACTGAAGCGCAAGCGCAACTGAAAGGTCTCCGGCAGGTTCATCGAGTCTGAATCCGCCGACTACGTTTACGTATATGTCAAGCGTTCCGAAAAACAGTCCCGCTCTCTTTTCAAGCACTGCAACTATCATCGCCATACGGTTATAGTCAAATCCGGTTGTCACTCGTCTCGGAGAGGCAAATCCGGACTTGGTTGCAAGCACCTGTACTTCTGCAAGAATCGGTCTTGAGCCCTCCATGATACATGCGACACATGTACCTGATACATTGAGCGGCCTTCCGGAAAGAAGCATCTCTGAAGGATTTTCAACCTGTCTGAGCCCGGCATCCATCATTTCAAAAACGCCGATTTCGTTTGTTGAACCAAAACGGTTCTTGACTGCGCGGAGTATTCTGTAGCTGAGATGTCTCTCTCCTTCAAAGTAAAGCACTGCGTCAACAATATGCTCCATTACCTTAGGTCCCGCAATGGCACCGTCCTTGTTTACATGTCCGACTATGAATATCGGTATCTCAAGCTTCTTGGCCGTGTGCATAAACATATTTGTACACTCTCTTACCTGAGTAACACTTCCCGGACTTGAGTTTATCTGACGGTGATTCATTGTCTGAATGGAGTCGATAATTACGATATCCGGCTCAGTTTCCTCTATGGTACTGCATATCGACTCAACATCATTTGATGAAAGAAGATAAAGACTCTCCGTTGATACGCTGAGTCTGTCAGCTCTGAGTTTAATCTGTCTTACTGATTCTTCTCCTGATATATACAGTATAGAATGCTCCTCACCGAGAAACTGACATATCTGAAGGAGAATTGTACTTTTTCCTATACCGGGCTCACCGCCTATGAGAACGATTGAGCCCTTGACAAGACCACCGCCGAGAACTCTGTCGAGCTCTGAAAGTCCTGTGTTGTAGCGTACATCAGTATCTGCTCCGACTTCG
Source organism: Oscillospiraceae bacterium (assembly GCA_045642145.1). Classification (GTDB taxonomy): domain Bacteria; phylum Bacillota; class Clostridia; order Oscillospirales; family Ruminococcaceae; genus HUN007. The sequence continues at coordinate 9,242 of JAZUIH010000054.1, forward strand.
CCGAGCCTTGAAAGCTTGTCTGAAAGGCTCTTTGCAGCTGACTGCTGCTGCGAAAATGATGAGGATGTTTTCACCGGAACAGCCGGTTCAGTCTCCTCAAACGTGTTCCACTCTCCGCAGTTTGTACAGCGTCCGTTCCATTTTGAGCTTTCAAATCCGCAGTTACTGCATACATAAAGCAGCTTTGAACGTGCCATGTCTTCCTCCTTACTTTGAGTTTACTGTAACATCAATTGTCTGGTACGGAATTCTGATTCCGCAGCTGTCAAACTCATCCTTGACAGCTTCCATAAGATCATACCTGAGATCAAAAAACTCACCGCTCTTAACCCAGACCCTGCAGTCTATGTCAAGTGAGCTTGTTCCGTGAGCTGAGAGGCGTATCACAGGTGCAGGGTTCTTAAGTGCACGCGGATTTTTGCCCACAACCTTTTCGACTGCCCCTATGGCCTTTCTGAAATCAGTGTCATAGCTTACAGAAAAAACAAGGTCAAGACGCCTGATTTTTGTGACAGTATAGTTAATGATTTTCTCATTTGCAGCTACACCGTTAGGTATATATGAGAGCTTGTTGTCAGGAGTAAGCAGCCTGGTATAGAGAATTGATATGCCCTCAACCTCACCTGTTATACCGTTTATTTCGATAAAGTCTCCTGCCTTGAATGGTTTTGAAACAAGGATAATAAACCCGCCGGCCACATTTGACAGGCACTGCTGAAGAGCAAGGCTGAGTGCAAGTCCGGCGGCACCGAGAACTGTAATGAGCGAAGCCATAGGTACGCCAAGTACATTAAGTGCCATGATAACAACAATTATGTAAAGAACTGCTTCTGAAAATGAATGAAAGAAGCCGTTTGCAGTCTTGTCGATATTTGACTTTGCAGTCATTTTCTTTATTATCTTCAGGATTATCTTTGTAATCAGTACACCGATAACCAGGATAATAAGGGCAAAAATAAGAGAAGGCAGCTTTTCACTGAACATCGCCGACAATCTGGTAAACAGTGTAGCGGTTTCCTCGGCCTTTTCAGCAATTACCTCAACAACATTGATCTCGGTTACCTTCGCTGTCACCTGGCTGGTAATCTCAGACGTAACATCCGTTACCGGAACTGAAGTATCTATAACAATCACCTTTTTTCCATATTTTTTAGTTAAGCTTCATTACCCCGCCTTTTCGCAGAGCAGAAAAAGAAATACAGCGGACGTGAAAAATTCAGTTTCACGCACACTGTATTATTATAACACGAATAAAGAATTATAGTCAACGGCTAATTGTAAACGCATTTACAGTAAATGCTTCACTGAATATCTCAGTAGCTGAGAACTGATCTGACTGATACAGTTTTCTTTTTTTCTGTCCTGTTTATTCCTGAACTGCTGCTGTCATCCTTCCTGCCTTCCGGAATAAGTGCGGCAAGGAACCACGTACTGACGGAAACATCAGCATCTGCAGTAATCATAGTGTGTGCTTTTCCTGCGTCAAAGTTTCTTTCCGGTGTAAATTTTCTGCCGCCTGCTGCAGCATTTTTCATGCCGTGATTCATATTTACATCTATGAGAACAGCCGTTCTTGTAAGCATAGCCCTTTCCTTTGTTTCAGACATCGAGTTCAGCATAAGGAAGATTCGAAGATACTCCTGATATGTAAGCTTAAGCGCACTTACAGCCGATGGTGCCGAAACCTTGTCTGTCTGAATGCTGCCGGCATCTATACCGGAAGCGGCCAGTGATGAGGCAGCCCCTGTAACAAGATCACCCACAAACTTCATAGCATATTCCTCAGCACATTCTCCTGCAGCCGAAATACTCTCTGAAGCCTTGTCCTTCAGGTCATCGCACACGCCCTCTATGTTTTTTCTGAGAGGACCCCTGAGCGAATCAATAATCTTCTCTGTCTGGTCAGTAACCTGTTTTTCCGCATCCTTTACTGCTGCAAAGCTTTTTCCCGATACCGAACTGTATCCCTGATAAATAATATCTGCAACCGAATCAGCAGCACCTTCCGCAATCTGAACCGCAGCCCCTGATACAGCGGAGTTTATTTTGCTGCTGCCGCTGTTTATTCCGGATATCTCATCTTCGATCATCCTGCGTATATCTTCCCTTGTAAGGTTTCCCTCAGTATTTTCCATTGCCCCTGTCACTGAACTGAAAACAGCATTGTTAAGCGCATTGACTGCTGTATCTACTGCTTCATCTGCATATTCATCAACATAGTCAGTAACAGTTTTCTTCATGCTGTCTATGCCGTCACCAGCAGCTTCTTCTATCCTGTCAAATATATCAGAAGTCTTCTTTCCGGCAGCCTTTGCTGCAGTCTGTGCCAGCTCATCCGTATTGTTTACAAGAGCATGTATAAGACCTGAAGGCTTCATGTTCCAGGTAGCTGAGTTCTTGTAAACCGGAACAGAGTCACCGTCAGTAAGCTGCTTAAGATCGATTACCGACTCAGCAAGAGCAAGTGACATGACAAGAACTGTTTTTACTACCGGTTCACCGAAGCCTGTCCATCCTGCAATGGCAGCAGCTGCTGATGAGGTAACGCTGCGTATCTCTGAATCAGTAAACGCATAGATGCTGTTCAGGGAGAAACGTGTTCCGAAGATAAGCGCCTGTGTATACTGAACGTTCTTCTGCATATCAGTGTTTCCCCAGAGAATATATTCTGCTTCCGACTTATAGAAAACATTGTTTTCCTCATTCATCTCAATTCCGCTGAGCATCTTCGGCTTTATATCCTTTACAGTACTGCCTGTGCACTTTTTATCTGACGTCTGACAGCTGAACATCTGCATTACGTATTCTGAAAACACAAGGTCCTCCCAGCTTTTTTCCGCAGCGTAAACGCCTAATTCGCCTACCCTGTCAAGAAAATTTCCGGTGCTGTTCAGAAGCTCCTCATTGTTCTCAAGCATCTTTCCGGCATCCGGCTTCACCGATGATGTGCTGAACTCCTCTGACAGTTCAGGTACCTCGCTGTATCCGGTTATATTTTTGTATCTGCCTTCAGGAATAAAGGTCAGAAGGCTGCTGTGTGCAGGCTTGTCCGTACCGCATGCTGAATCAGGATTTCCAAGACTATTGAGAGTATCAAGGAGCTTTCCGGCAGTTTTTCTGTCGGCTTCGGATACATAAGTACTGCTGCAGTTCTGTGACAGATATCTGTAGAATGCATAGCTGCTTCCCTGCTGATGATACTCACCGTCAAGACACTCACCCGGTACAGTAAGGTTTTCTGATACCTCCTGTGATGCCGCCGAAGATGCATCACTTACGCTGCAGACTGCCCTGTCCCTGAAATTTGCGGAGTATACAGCAGTGTAGTCAAAACTGTCAAGCACTGCTGTTCCGTAAAACTTAATCTGTTCAGCATACGCTCTCAGATTTCTGAACGCCTGAAGATTATTCTCAGTTATCTGCTGGTACTCAGCGATGTCATTTTTATCAAGTCCTTCAGCTCCGCGGTCATACTCGTTCTTCATCGAGGTTTTAACATCACCCTCAGCCAGGGCGTCAACAGCCTGACGCCATTTATCACGGTTTTCCTTCGCCTTGTCAATAGTTATAAGCAGATCCTCAAGTGCGTACTTCGTATTCTCAAGATAAACTGCTGCTTCATCCGCACCGGCACAGAAATCAGCAAGAAGATCAGCTGCCTGTCTGCATCTGCTGTTGGCTGTATTCTTCCATAAGCTCCTCTCATCCTGTGCATCGGATACAAGTCCGTATATAAGACTTTTCAGTCTGATTACTTTTTCGTATGTCTCTCTTCCGTTTTCTCTTTCATCATCTGAAAGACTGCTGTATTCATCAGTAAATATATCAGCTATTGTGCACACATATGAAAACTCAGGTACTGAAGCCTCGGTTTCAGTTACGAATCTGAAGCTGTCCTGTTCACTGTCAATACTCCTGATACGCGATACAAGCTCTGAATCTGAGCCGTCCGGCTTCACCGTCCTTCTTACAAGCCATTCAGCTGCCGCTTCATACACTGAAACGCCGGCATCATCCGCAAGCTCACGGATATACTGCTCTGCTCCGTTATCGTAAAAAACTGTCAGTCCGTAATTTTCCGCACTGTGATACATCACCATCTGTGTAACGGCGTCTCTGTACAGCTGTCTTATTTTTTCGGCATTTTCCGATACTCCCTGTACCCCCTTAAAGCTGCCTGCAGCAAGAAAGTCATTGTATGCAGATGCATTTTTCCATGCTTCCGTGCACAGTCTGTTTATTCTGTCAAGACTTTTGTCGTAGACAATCTTTGCTGTCATGGCCTTGTTCTGATTTCTGAAATCACTGAATGCAGAGAGCTTGTATAATATCCCGCTGCTCATTTTCAGCGGACCGGTGTACTTCATATACTCGTTTATCTGGCTTCTCAGAACCTCAGGGTCTGCAAGTACTGCACCGTCAGTATATTCAGCACTGAAGTTTTCCGCTGTAAGACTGACAAGATTGTTAAAGTCAAAATGAGACGGATCAGAGAATACTGATGCTATTCCTGATATATACTTTCTGCCCTCAGGATCTTCTTCTGTCAGCGCCGTATTGTTGACTGTTCTGTAAAAATAATCTGAAAGATTTCTCTGAAGTTCATCCTCCGTTTCAGATACGGCAAAAAGCCCGTACACTGACTGGAGTACACTGTCAAAATCCGAAAGTCCTGCCTGCACAGTAATGTCAGCTGCACTTTCTGCCATCTGTCTTGCCGAGGATACTCTCACTCCGTCAACCACAGCCGCTCCGAATGTGTATACCGGAAGCATAAGGAATGAAAGCATCACGGATACGGACGCCCTTGATGTTTTTCTGATGTTAAATTTGCATTTTCTCATATTTTTCTCCTTGGATTACATATATTACCTTGCAAGATGTTATTATTATAGCAGATATTTACATAAGATGCAATAGTTTTCTGAGAAAAATTTGAAAAAAATAAAAAAAATGCTGTGATAATCAGTTTATCACAGCATTCATTAATGAAAATTATTGTAAGCGCATTAAATAAATGATAAAAAACCTCCGCGCATACCGGTTTATATAACATGTTTTCAGTCAGATTTAAAATCGTAAGGAACCCATCCTGCTGTACCAAGTCTGATACGGTACGGAACTGATTCGTCCTCAATTATCTCAGTTATTTCGTAGGTACCGCTGACCTCAGCAGTTCTGCCGCCGACAGCTGAATAGTAAACTGTACCTGAGTACTTAACTGTATCACCCACACTGTATTTTTTTACTGCAGGCTTATCAGAAAAATCAGGAACATCAGTATTCTCGCCGCTGACTGATAAAACAGCGGAATATCTGCCCATCTGGTTGTATCTGAGCTTGAAAATGCTCATATTATACGTACAGCTGCCCTTAAGAGGATCATTTACGTAAAGAGTATTTGTTTTAAGGTCATACCCTGTTATGAGGAAGCAGTGCTCGTTTTCAAGCCACTTAATATTTCTTCCGTCAGGAGAAATCCATTCCTTGGTGAACTCAGGCTCGATCATATCAGCAGTTGCCCATGCCATAACCGGCTTGCCGGCAGCTACAAATGAGAGAAGGCTGTCAAAATCAGTACCTGTCTTGTCAACAAGTCTGCAGTCTTCGCGTCCAGTGAGCTTAAAGTATTTTTCAGCTGTGGATACCATGCATGGTGCGTAGCATCCGTAACCGGAAACGCTGCTTCTCGGATTGCCCGGGAATGTATGTATATAGTCAGCACCGTAGAGAACATCATCGATAATATAGAAGTTGAACTTAGGCATCAGATCGGCAAGCTGTTCCTTGTCTGCGTTAAATCCGCTGTGCTTAAGAAGCATCGAGAGAACAGTAACCTCACACCCCTTCGGAAGCTCAGGCATCTGTAAAACGCTCTCAGCGTCTATCCTGGCTGACTGAGGTCTTGTATCTGTCTTTTCGGTCTGCACCGGTTCCGTAACCGCCGGCTCAGTTACTGTTGTAACAGCCTCAGTAGTGGTAACTGTTGTAGCCTCTGTTGTCGTAACCGTAGTAGTAACTGTTGTGGTTACTGTGGTTGTGGCTTCTGTTGTTGTGGTTGCTTCCGTTGCTGCCGCCGTTGTCTGAGGAACCTCAGTAACAGGCTTGTCAATAACAACTGTGGCATAGGGAACTTCAGCCGGAGCCATAAGTCTTGCGGTTGTAACATCCGGAAGAGTGAACATTGACTCAAGCATGTCGTCCAGAAGCATGCCGTTAAGAATCTGCGCTGCATCGTTAAGGTCAAACGTGTTGATTACGCCGTCTCCGTTGAAGTCATAAACTTCATACTCATCAGGAGTAAGATGTACAGCACCGAGAAGGCATTGCTTAAGCTTGACAACCTTGTGGGCGAACTTTGTTGTTTCAGCTGAAAACACATAACGGTCAGATGTTGTGCTCGCCTTGATACTCCTGCTGTTACCGCCGTTAATCATCAGCGCTGAACATGCAAACACTGAAATTATACCGGCTGCGGCAAGAGCATTTTTAATTTTAATGTCTTTCATATCGCACCTTTTTCATTCAAAAAAATTCATTACGAACTGTGTGTCCATACACACACAAGTGTTATTATAGCATATATTTTATGAATAATCAATAATTTCAGCAAAAAAATACAGCTGTCCCGGGGACAGCTGTACTGTGTGACAAAAGCAGAATATTACATTCAGGCGCTCAGACGCCATACCGGATATCCGGTCATTTCTGCTTCGTCTTATATTTTTCTATTTCTGACAGAAGGCCCGGAAGACCAGCTTCAAAATTAATACCAAGCCTGCGGTCCGTTCCTGCATCACGTGTTCTTCTGACTGCATCAGCAGTAAATTTAACAGATACCGCAGCAGCATCTGAAAGTGACAGACCGTTAAGCTTTGCGGCTGTCAGCACGCTTGCAAACACATCACCTGTTCCGGGATAAAAGCTGTTTATCTTCTCATCAAACCTGAAATCTGTTTTTCCGGTTCCTGAATCATAGCAGGCCGCACCTATTGTTCTGTCATCAAGACTTATTCCGGTTACAACAATCTGCGACGGACCCACCTCAGAAAGGCGTTCAAGTATTTCGAGAATATACGCCTCGGTATACGGTCCCTCCCTGTATTCGTCACCGAGCATAAAAAGGGCTTCTGTCATATTCGGAACAATAATATCGGCTTTTGAACAGAGCTTTTTCATCTCCAGCGGAAAAGTCTCGTCAAATCCTGAGTAGAGCTTTCCGTTGTCAGCAGCAACCGGGTCAACAATAACAAGAGTGTTCTCACCGCGAAGCATGTCAATTATCTCAGAAACTATGTTCACCTGTCTGAATGAACCGAGAAATCCTGAATACACTGCATCAAACTCTGCACCGGTCGTGGTCCAGTGCCTTGCCATACCAAGCATATCCTCCGTAAGATCCCTGTAGGTGTATCCGGGGAAGCCTCCGGTAGGAGCAGAAAGTATAGCAGTCGGTATAACACTTGTCTCTATTCCGGCCGCGGAAATAATCGGAAGCGCAACTGTAAGCGAGCACTTGCCGATACCTGAAATATCGTGGACAGCCGCTGCTCTTTTTAAGCCTTTATTATTAGTCAATTATTACTTCATCCCCTGCACAAGTGTTCTGAAGCGGTTCATTGCTTCAACAGTGTTTTCTCTGTCGCCGAATGCAGTAAGTCTGAACCATCCCTTACCGTTTTCACCAAAGCCTTCGCCAGGTGTTCCGACAACATTGATTTTTTCGAGCATATAGTCAAAGAAATCCCAGCTTCCCATATTTCCAGGACACTTGAACCAGATGTACGGTGAATTTACACCGCCTGTGTACTTAACGCCAAGTTCGTCCATGGTTGTTGAGATAATCTTCGCATTTTCCTGATAGTAAGAAAGATTTTCCTTAATCTGCTTTAATCCTTCGTCTGAGAAAACAGCAGCGAGTCCGCACTGAACCGGGTATGAAACACCGTTGAACTTTGTGGACTGTCTTCTGTACCAGAGCTTGTAGATATTTGTTCCGTCAAGCTCAAGCTCCTTAGGAATAACTGTGTATCCGCATCTTGTTCCTGTAAATCCGGCTGTCTTTGAAAGTGAACACATCTCAACAGCACAGCGTCTTGCTCCCTCAACTGCGAAGATACTTCTTGGAATTCCGTCCTCTGTGATAAATGCCTCGTAAGCTGCATCATAGATAATGAGAGCTTCATTTGCTATAGCGTAGTCAACCCATTCCTTAAGCTGTGCTTCGTTGTAGCATGCACCTGTAGGATTGTTTGGTGAACAGAGATAGATAATGTCCGCATGAACATTTTTGTCAGGAAGTGCACAGAAACCGTTGCTTTCGTTGCAGTCAGCGTATATTATCTTTCTTCCGCCCATGATATTGGTATCAACATAAACAGGATAAACAGGATCTGTTACAAGAACAACGTTATCCTTTGAGAAAATATCAACAAAATTACCCGCGTCGCTCTTTGCACCGTCGTTAATCATTATTTCGTCAGCGCCTACCGTAACGCCCATCTTTGCATAGTAGTCAGAAACTGCCTGACGCGCAAATTCATAACCCTCATAGTCAGGATAGCCCTTGAAGCTTTCCTTTACGCCAAGTTCGTCACAGCCTTTTTTCATTGCTTCAACAACAACCGGAGCAAGAGGAAGTGTAACGTCACCTATACCGAGTCTGATAACCTTTTTGTCAGGATTTGCTGCTGAAAAAGCAGATACTCTCTTTGCAATCTCTGCAAAAAGATAACTTGGTACAAGATTTGAAAAATTTTCGTTGATTTTTGCCATAATAATACTCCTTTTTATGTTTTCAGGTTTTCCTACAAAACTGTGTGTATTATGTCACTTGTAACTGTATTGTCTGCATGAAAAAAATTCGTTTTTTATCAGAAGCTGTAAGGAAACAGCTCTGACAGCTTTAATTCATATTTATATTTTACTAAAAATTTTGCAATCTTGTCTATTGACAAATTTAATATTTTTATTATAATATAAATATAAAATTTTGGTTTAAAAGGAGTTTATCTTTTGAAATACAGACTTACATTAGTGCTTATGGCTGTTGTACTGATAATCTGCATTCTTTCCTGCGCACCTAAAAAGGAAAATATACCTCAGAATGATGATTCATCAGTTTCGGCACCGACGGAGCTTATCAGTCAGGCACCCGATTTTCCGAAACCGGAACAGGAAATAATCCCGCTGGTTACAGAACCGGCAGTGCGTACCGGTTCACACACAATCAGTATAAAAAACATTCTTCAGAATCCGGAACTTCCGACCGGATGTGAAATAACTTCACTCGCTATGGTTCTCAACTATCTCGGATATGACATATCAAAAACCGAGCTTGCTGAAAACTACCTGAAGAGAGGTTCACTCGGCAAGGCAAGCTTTAATGATGCATTTATCGGAAATCCTGCTTCAGACGGCGGATACGGCTGCTTTGCACCGGTTATCGTAACCTCAGCCCAGAAATATCTCATAGAGAGAACGATGGACTGCACAGCATGGAACTTAAGCGGAACAGAGTTTACAGACCTGTTTGACTACATAGACGATGATATTCCTGTTATCGTGTGGGCAAGCATGAATCTTATGGATGTCACAAAAACCGAAGCTTACTACGGCGACAACGGAAATTCAGTTACATGGTATGAAAATGAGCACTGCGTCGTACTCTGCGGATATGATATTGCAGAAAACACTGTTACAGTTGCAGACCCGCTCAAAGGCATGATGAAGTACGATACCGACAGATTCATAAAAATCTACAACACACTTGAAAAACAGGCAGTAGTAATAAAATAAAAAAATACGGGTTCCGGTATTCCGGAGCCCGTTTTCAATACCTGTCAGTTAACACCACGCAGTTAACTTCACATTGTTAACTGTGTGGTGTTAACTGATTTTATCTGCTGTATAGTTATTCCAGTGCCTGTACACGTCATTCAGAACAAAAAGCAGTCCCGAAGGACTGCTTTTTTTAATGAAAATCTTTTTGAATTCAGTTTACTTAAGCTGTTACAATGCTGTTATCAGCCTGGAGGCTGAATTTTTCAACCGCATTTTCTCTCATCTTGTACTTGAGAATCTTTCCGGCAGCATTCATCGGGAAAGCATCAACGAAATCAACATACTTAGGAACCTTGTGCTTTGCCATGTTTCCTCTTACGTAATCCTTGATTTCATTTTCAGTTGCTGTTTCGCCTTCCTTAAGAATTACGCAGGCCATTATTTCCTCGCCGTACTGCTTGTCAGGAACGCCGATAACCTGAACGTCGCTTACCTTAGGATGTGTGTAAATGAAGTCTTCAATCTCCTTAGGATAGATATTTTCGCCTCCGCGGATAATCATATCCTTGATACGGCCTGTAATCTTATAGTATCCTTCCGGAGTTCTTCTCGCAAGGTCACCTGTATGGAGCCAGCCGTCAGCATCTATTGCAGCAGCAGTAGCCTCAGGCATCTTGTAGTAGCCCTTCATGATATTGTAGCCTCTTGCAACAAATTCACCGTCAGTATTGTCCGGAAGCTCTTCGTTTGTTTCAGGATCAACGATCTTGCACTCTACGCCGAACATTGCACGTCCTACTGTGTTTACTCTGAGGTCAAGCGAGTCATCAGTCTTGCTCATTGTGCATCCAGGGCTCGCTTCAGTCTGTCCGTATGTGATGCAGATTTCAGACATATGCATCTTCTCAACAACTTCCTGCATTACCTTTACCGGACACGGACTTCCTGCCATGATACCGGTTCTCATATATGAAAAGTCTGTCTTCGCAAAATCATTGTGACCGAGAAGCGCAATAAACATTGTCGGTACGCCATGGAAAGCAGTTATCTTTTCCTTGTTGATACATGCAAGTGACTTTCTCGGTGAGAACGCTGTGATAGGAGACATCGTTGAACCGTGTGTCATACATGCAGTCATCGCAAGTACCATGCCGAAGCAGTGGAACATAGGAACCTGAATCATCATGCGGTCTGCAGTTGAAAGATCCATGCAGTCGCCGATTGCCTTACCGTTGTTTACTACATTATAATGTGTAAGCATTACACCCTTAGGGAATCCTGTAGTTCCCGAAGTATACTGCATATTGCATACGTCATCTACTTCTATCTCACTTCTGCGCTTTTCTACCTCTGAGACCGGAACTGTGTCAGCAAGCTTAAGAGCTGATTCCCATGTAAAGCAGCCTTCAAGTTCAGTGCCGACAGTAATAATATTCTTAAGGAAAGGAAGTTTTGCTGAATTAAGCTTACCAGGTTCACATTCCTTAAGCTCAGGACAGAGCTCACTCATAATCTGAGTATAGCTTGAATCCTTAAAACCGTTAATCATAACGAGTGTATGTGTGTCTGACTGCTTGAGAAGATACTCTGCTTCATAAATCTTGTATGCTGTATTTACTGTTACAAGAACAGCGCCGATCTTTGTAGTTGCCCAGAAAGTAATGTACCACTGAGGAACATTTGTAGCCCATATAGCTACGTGATCGCCTTTTTTAACTCCGAGAGCTATAAGTGTTCTTGCAAAATTATCAACATCCTCACGGAATTCAGGATACGTTCTTATATAGTCAATTTCAGGCTCTGTATATCTGAAGGCATACTGTTCAGGAAATTCCTCACATACTCTGTCAAGAACATCAGGGAATGTAACTGAAACAAGCTTGTTCTTTCTCCAGAGATACTTTCCTGTATTTGTCTTGTTGTTCGGAAGAATCCTGCTTTCAGCTGCAGCAATTTTTTTGCCGTATTCAGCAAAATGATGGAATACGATACCTGCTTCCGAAATACTTCCTTCACTCCACTTTGCGAGCCATTCAAAAGAAATATAACCGTCATAGTTTATAGCAAAAAGCTCATCAAATACAGCATCAAGCGGCATATCGCCTTCGCCCATAAGACGGTATTCCACAGAGCCGTCCCTGCTGACACTGTCCTTGACATGAATATGTCTGATGTACTTTCCGATATTTTTCACTGTTGTCTCGGGTGTCTCTCCGAAATATCTGTAAGGATGATGAATATCCCAGAGAACCGCAGCATTTTTGCTGTCAACTTTTTCAAGAAGTTTCTTAAGACGTAATGTATCAGCATATACGCCGTTGGTTTCAACGAGAACAGTTACGTTTTTATCAGCCGCATACTCTGCAAGCTCCTTAAGCTTTTCGGCAATATACTCATCATCAACCTCCCCTGACGGGCCGGCATTTTTATCAGCAAGAACACGTACATATGGCGCTGAAACCTTATGCGCAAGGTCGATAAAGCTTTTAATTTCTGATATATTTTCAGATTCACTCTCCCTGAACTTAAGACATCCGCCTGCAGAAACACAAGGAATCTCAATATTCATATCCTTAAGAACTGACATAGTCTTACTGATGTTGGAATCTGAAAACTGCTTTGAAAAGAGCATATCCGCAATCTGTCCCTGGCTTCTGAGCTCAATGCCGTTGTAGCCGAAATCCTTGGCCATGGCATATACATCAGTCCAGCCGAAACCGCTGCATGATATTGTTGAAAAAGATATCTTCATAGTTAATCCTCCAGTGTCATGTATTGTAATTTTCAAATAATCTCTTCAGAGCTCTGCTTATCAAAAGCAAAACAATAAAAAATAGTTTTCGTTCACAGGAAAGCTGAATTCATAGTGAACGAAAGAACATAACCCGCTGCCTGTTTATCAGCCGGCTGTAATATCGCAATACATTTTCATTATACCACAGCACGCGGCTTTTGACAACAGCTTTTTTGTAAATTATTCAGTATCTGCTGAATAAAAAAAATATGCCGTCGGTATACGACGGCATATACTGCTTATTCATTATTTTTTCTTTTCAGCACTTCGTAAAGCAGCTCATTTTTATCGGAGACAGGCTCAAGCGGGCTGTTCATATAGAGGCCGAATGACTCCTCGTGATATGTATGGTAGTTATAGCTTATCCGGTACTCCCTGAAGATATCTATCACATCGGAAACCCATCTTTCTCCGCCCCTGTCATCTTCAAAGCTTGCTGTACCGGTTCCGAATTCACCGCAGTATACCGGAACATTGTACTTCTCTGAAAACTCAGTAAAGGAACTGATGTTCTTTCTGAGAAAATCCTTGTTAAGGAACAGAATTGACTCAGCCTTCCATATATCAACGCGGGGCCTGATTGTTGCAGACTCATTTGAACTGCGAACCTTGAAGTAACCGCTCGCCTGATAGCTGTAATTGCGGACAGGTCTGAAAAATCCTATGCTTCCGCTGGCATCGTCAGTGGTTCCGGAAACAAGATAGCTTCCGCCTTTCTTTCTTCCCTTGGTGCTTATATACTCACCGCTGCCTATATTGTTGCTTGCCCAGAAGTACATCGAACATGTATTGTCAAAATTGCTTCTGTACAGTACTCTTGTACGGTTTCCTTCACTGTCATATTCAGTTATTGCAACATCGTCAACATATGCGGCACCGTCCGCACCGATATCTCTTGCCTGGAACACATAACTCAGAATCTGGTCGTTTTCAGTAACCGTAACAAGGTCACTTTCGATATACTGCCATTCCTGATTGTCAACATCGCACTGATCACCGTTAAATGTTCCCGCATGCCAGCTCAGACCGTCAGCGAAAATATCCTCTTCATTAGGATAAACCTTATTGAATTCACTTGTGTTAGACCATGAAAGCCCCTGATGGGTAAATGTGAACGGATTGTAAAAGTGAAATTCGTAAACAACGTTATAGTTGTCATCTGATATTACAAAATTGTGCTCTCCGTTCGACCTGCTCCATTCAAGCTCAAAGGTTTCCTCATTCTGGAACGTGAGTATTCTCTCTATAAATATGATATGATTTTTGTCTGCTTCACGCACGGATGTCATAAGCTTCTTCAGAAGAGCTGACCACTTTGCACTTCCTGCGTCATCCGCTGCCGAAGGAACAACCGGCTCATTGAGAAGACCGTAGCCTGCAATCACAGGCTCATCCCTGTACCTTAACGCAATGGTCTTCCAGAGTGCAGAAAGCCTGTTCTGGTTCTCCTCGTCATTCCAGAGTGCAGCCCCCTCTCCCTGGGACTGATAACCGCCCTGGGGATAGTGCATGTTGAGAACAATTCTCATGCCGTTCTCCCTGGCCCACTCTATGTTGCGGTCAAGCCATTCAAAGCCCGACTCCTTGTACTCATACGGTTTGTCATCATCTTCAAACAGTCCGTAGTTCAGGTAAAAACGAACTGAATTGAATCCCATTTCAGCAAGTTCCTTATAGCTCTCTCTTGTGTGATGTGTATCATACGGCGGATCTGAAGGATTTGTCCAGACATTGTTGCCGAACGCCATGCCCTTCAGTATATACTCATTTCCATTTTCGTCTCTGAGCAGTCTGCCGTCTGTACGTATGAAACCTGTAATAAGATCCATACAGATAATATCCCCCTAAATGTAAAAAATCAAAATTAAAATAAATGAAATTTAATATGCGAAAAGCATAAATTTAAGTATTCAAAACAAATATATTTGTATCAGTTTGCACTAATAATTTTATATTAACATATTATTATATTTATGTCAAGTTCACTTCAGTGACAGTGCACAGTTTTTTCCTGCCCATATTCCTGATGACCAGGCCCATTCAAGATTGTATCCGCCGCATCTTCCGTCGATATCAAGTATCTCGCCGGCAAAGTAAATTCCGCCGTCTGACTTCAGACTGAGTTCTCTGTTTACTGCACTGCCGCTTATTCCGCCGCATGTAACCTGAGCGTTCTGCCATGAGGAACATCCGGTTATTCTGAACTCCGCATTTTTTATAAATGATGCTATAGAATCTGTTTCCTTTTTACCGAGCACCGACACACTGTCTGTAAGCGGCCTTCCGACAGCCTTTTTCATAATGTACACAGACAGATTTTTCACAAACAGACCGTTAAGCAGCTCCTCGAGTATACACTCACTCCTTGTTCTGACGGTTTCTTCTATTATCCCGCTCACCTCACTAAGCGTGTACTCAGGCATAAAATCAGCTTTTACGGTAAGCTTTCCCTCATAATCCCTGAAAAGATACGCGAGATTAAAAACACATATACCTGAAAGTGAATTTTCTGTAAACTGTATCTCACCGGTTTCCGAATAAAGCTCCCTGTTTCCGGAAACTGCTGTAACTCTGCCGTGAACGCGTACACCCTTAAGGCCCTTTATCTCATCCGGGTTAACGCGGAGAGGAGCAACCGCCGGACAGATTTTCTCTGTTTTTATTCCCATATCCCTGAACATCTTAAGTGCTTTTCCGTCAGTACCGTTCGCAGGTGAAGCATAGCCGCCGCAGGCTGCAATTATTCTCCGGCAGATGATTTTTCTTCCGTCCTCTGCTGTTACTGTATAACCGTTCCTGTTCTTTTCTATACTGACTGCACAGAATCCGCAAATTTCTCTGATACCGTCCTGCTTAAGTCTGATTCTCAGAGCTGACAGCACTGAGGCTGCGCTCCTGCTGTAGGGATATACCCTTCCCTCTTCATCAGCGCAGCAGATTACACCGAGACTTCTGAAAAATTCCTCCGTGTTCTGCGTACCGTTAATAATATCCATAAATCCACGGACTGTTCCGTGATAATCCTCCGCAGTAATGTTTCTGTTTGTAAGATTACATCTGCCGCTTCCGGTGACAAGTATTTTCTTCCCTGTTCTGTCAAGGCGCTCTGCAACTGCAACATCAAGGTCCAGTGCTGTTCTTTTTGCTTCAGCAGCAGCCGCCATACCGGATGCACCGCCGCCGATGACGAGTATATCTGTTTTTATAGTATCCAATTGATAATTCTCCTGTTATTTATATTGCCTTGCACATCCGATGCCTTCGGCATCTCCGTGCAAATCGGCTAACAGTCAGCGACGAAATATTTTTGTCGTTGACTATAATATAGTAACTTATACAGTGATTGTCCGGGACATCAGTATTTTCACTGGTTTCTTAAAGTTTAACACAGTTTTTCGGTCCGGTCAATAGACAAAAGTAATGATAAAAAATCCTCCGCGTTTCGCACACGGAGGATCAGAAAGTATTTTATTATCTTAAGTCGTTTGAATTAACAATCTCAGGAGATGTTTCAAACAGTTTTTTTATCATAGGACAGGCAAATAAGACCGGTACAGCAACTCCCGATGCAAAGTACAGAGCAGATGCTGATAAAACAGGAGCAGCTGTCAGTTCAATTATTTCCTTTAAGGCTTCAGACGGGGCAACACC
>JAZUIH010000055.1:0-22664 GCA_045642145.1 Oscillospiraceae bacterium
GGAAACCATCCTCAACGTAAACTACGGCTCTATGGGTACGGGCACCGCAACATGCGGACCTGCTACTCTCAGCAGGTATCAGCTTCCTTCTGACAGGGTTTACAGCTGGGAGTACACCATTATACCTTCAGCAGAGGAAACTCCTGAATTCATGCCGGGAGATGTAAACAGCGACGGTCAGGTTGATATAACAGACCTGAGCATAATGGCACTTAAGCTTGCTGACCACAAGGAGTTCAGCGGAGTACAGCTGCTTGCATCAGATGTTGACAGGGACGGAAAGGTCAGTCTTACAGACCTTGCGACACTCAGACAGTTCATCTCAAAGGTTATAGAATCACTGTAATACAGAATCTCCTGTACAGACAAGGCGGCATATCCGGCTGCGTAAACACGTATCCCGGATATGCTGTTTCTGTTTTCAGACGCTGATCTGAAAGCACCATTTTTTTTACGCATCCAGTGTATTTTTCTGAAAAAGTTGACCGGATGACCAATATGCTGTATAATATAGCTAAGTTTTGTTAGAAAGACACTGATCTGTTACAGCAAAGGCAGTATAAACTGCAGTTACTGTCAGCGGATATGCAGCACGCCGGATAACCGCGGCAATATGAAAGGAATGAGAAGATATTATGGACCAGGAAACCACATATGACCTGAAAAAAGAACTCAGACGTGACGCGAACATCAACGGAATTCTGCTCACAGGGTTCTGGATTCTGTACTTTCTGATATCAGCAGCTATAGGATTTATTCTCCCGAGGCTGATACCTGTTACGGACGAGACGCTTTTCTCGAATGCCGGAACACTCATATTCTATGTACTCCTCTATCCTATAGGTTTTTCACTTTTATTTATTCTCTTCAGGATACTGAGCAGAAAACACAAGGACATGAAGGTTCTCTCATGTCTCAGGAAACCACAGATGCCCGCGGGATGGACATTCAGGTGGATTATACTTACGATAGGAGCGACCTATCTTGCATCGTTTGTTTCAGCCTTTATTTTCTATATTATAGAAGCAGTTACACACACATCACTCACAGAAGCAGAGATGACATCCGACAAGTCAGTGCTCGGAATACTCACAACAGTGATTGCCGTCCCTGTCTTCGCACCGGTATTTGAGGAACTGTTTTTCCGCGGAACGCTCTACCGCAATGTCAGAAAGCACGGCACATGGAGTATGATTATCGTGTGCGGAATAACATTCGGACTGTGGCATGCAAACTATCCGCAGTTTCTGTTTGCATCAGCAATGGGCGTGTTCTCGTGTTTTCTCTACGAAAAAACAAAATCAGTAATTCCGTCGATGATAGTTCACTTCACCATAAACTCGGTAGGTGCGTTTATGATGATTCTCATCGGCCAGCTCGGGCTTGAAAGCAAAAACGATCTTGCAGATATGTCAGATATGACGATGTTTGCCGAACATCCGTTTATTTTTATTATAATTATGCTTGCCGGTATAATGGTAATAGAATTCCTGATATGCTGGGTAATACTCCTCACACTCGAAATTATCTTCCATCCTGAAAGCTTCAGACTGGAAAAGAAAAACCCTGAGGTGTCAGAGGGCAGCAAGTTTATAACATATATCACTTCACCGGTTATGTTAATTATTATGCTCGCTATGCTTGGATTTACGGTGTACCGGGCTCTCGGCGGCGAATTCTGATACGGAACGGAACCGTTTTACAAAGCGATGATTTGCAGTTAAATCATCGCTTTGTTATTTTCTCAAAAAAATTTTAAAAAAAGTGTTGACAAATACTTTTCTTTAGTGTATAATTAAGAAGCTGTCAAACGAACAGCAGACAAAACAGCAAAACGAGGCGTAACTCAGTTTGGTAGAGTGCTTGGTTTGGGACCAAGATGCCGCAGGTTCGACTCCTGTCGCCTCGATTTGACGCTGGTGTAGCTCAGTTGGTAGAGCAGCTGATTTGTAATCAGCAGGTCAGGGGTTCGAGTCCGTTCACCAGCTTTAAATTTTGTTTGCATGATCTTTGATACACTGCGCTGGTGTAGCTCAGTTGGTAGAGCAGCTGATTTGTAATCAGCAGGTCAGGGGTTCGAGTCCGTTCACCAGCTTTTAAATTAAATATGGAAGAGTTCCCGAGTGGCCAAAGGGGGCAGACTGTAAATCTGTTGCTTTCAGCTTCGATGGTTCGAATCCATCCTCTTCCACCATTTTATTTCCTGCATTTTCATGCAGGAAATTTTTTATGCAAAAATTTTTTAGCAATATATTCATTACTTTCAAAAGTATAAAAAAGTTTATAGCAACATTCACTAACGAATGTAAGATTTTTTAGTCAAGCCTACTAAATCGCCATCTTTTCAGGAGGAGTTATTATGGTAAGAAATGATTTAAGAAACATCGCAATCATCGCCCACGTTGACCACGGCAAAACAACACTTGTTGACGAAATGCTCAAGCAGGGCGGTGCCTTCAGAGAAAACCAGTCTGTCGCAGAACGTGTAATGGACAGCAACGATCTCGAAAAGGAACGCGGAATTACTATCCTTGCAAAGAACACATCAGTTTGCTACAACGGAACAAAAATCAACATCATCGACACTCCTGGCCATGCTGACTTCGGCGGCGAGGTTGAGCGAGTACTTAACATGGTAGATGGCGTTCTCCTTCTTGTTGATGCTGCTGAAGGTCCTATGCCTCAGACAAGATTCGTTCTCTCAAAGGCTCTTGAAATGGGACACAAGATTATCATCGTTGTAAACAAGATTGACAAGCCGGATGCAAGACTTGACGAAATAGGCGACGAAGTTCTTGAACTTCTCCTCGATCTTGACGCAAACGATGAACAGCTTGAAAGCCCTATCCTCTTCTGTTCAGGAAGAAGCGGTACAGCTTCACTCAGCCAGTACGAAGCCGGAAAGGATCTCGTTCCGCTTTTCGATACAATTATCAACTACATCTCAGCACCTGAAGGTGACGAAACAGCTCCTCTCCAGATGCTCGTTTCATCAATCGACTACAACGACTACGTAGGACGTATCGGTATCGGCCGTATCCAGAGCGGTTCAGTAAAGGTTGGCCAGAACGTTACAGTCGGCGACTGCTTCGATTCAAAGAAGCCTTACAATGCAAAGGTTGTAAGCGTTCTTCAGATTCAGGAACTCCAGAGAGTACCTGTTCAGGAAGCAACAGTCGGCGATATCGTATGGATCAGCGGTATCGAAAACATCACAATCGGCGACACAGTGTGCGATGCTTCTTCAGAATTCAGCGCACTCCCTGTTGCAAAGATCAGTGAACCTACAGTTGAAATGACATTTGCCGTAAACGACAGCCCGTTCGCCGGAAGAGAAGGCAAGTTCGTTACATCACGTCAGCTCCGTGGCAGACTCTTCAAAGAGCTTCTCAAGGACGTTTCACTCAGAGTTACAGAAACAGAAAACTCCGACGCATTCTCAGTATGCGGACGAGGCGAAATGCACCTCTCAATCCTCATCGAAAACATGCGCCGTGAAGGATATGAACTTTCAGTTTCAACTCCAAGAGTTCTCCTCAAGGAAATTGACGGTGTGAAGTGCGAGCCTATGGAACTTCTCGTTGTTGACGTTCCGGAAGAATGCGTTGGTTCAGTTATGGAGAAGATGGGTACAAGAAAGGCTGAAATGCTCACTATGCATCCGCAGGGCAGCAGAATGCGTCTTGAATTCTCAGTACCTGCAAGAGGTCTTTTCGGATACAAGAGCGAATTCCTTACAGATACAAAGGGCGAAGGCATCATGAGCAGTGTATTCAACGGATACGAACCATACAAGGGCGATATTCCGAGAAGAAAAACTGGTTCTCTCGTTTCATTTGAAACAGGTGAAGCTGTTACATACGGTCTCTACAACGCTCAGGAAAGAGGCGCACTCTTCATCGGCGCAAGTACACCTGTATACGAAGGAATGATCGTCGGTGTTTCACCTAAGGCAGATGACCTCGTAGTAAACGTATGCAAGAAAAAGCACCTTACAAATACACGTTCAAGCGGCAGCGATGATGCACTCAGACTTATTCCTCCGAGAAAGTTAAGCCTCGAGGAAAGCCTTGAATTCCTTGCTGACGACGAACTCCTCGAAATCACACCTAAGAACATCCGTATCAGAAAGAGAATTCTCTCAAACCAGATGCGTGCAAAGTCAAAGGCAAAGGACTAAAAAAAGAGCAAATCAAAAGCCAGAACCTGAAGATTCTTCAAGGTTCTGGCTTTTTTAATTTATTATATTTTAGTGGAATCAGAATAAACGCCGTTCCGGCAGTCCTTACAGTTCAGAAGCAATCCTTATGATTGTCCTGGCACACTCGTCTATGCCTATCTTTGAACTGTTAAGGCACAGATCATAGTTATCCTTTGCGCCCCACTTCTGTCCTGTGTTGAGATTGTAATATGTTGAACGCTTCTTGTCGTGCTTTCTGAGAGATGCATAAACTCCGTCCGGTGACTCACCGTACTCTTCAACTGCTCTCTTTGCACGTGACTCAGTATCAGCATATATAAATACATTGAGAACGTCATCACGGATCTCCTTCAGTATACTGTCGGCGCATCTTCCGACAATAACACACGGACCCTGCTGTGCAAGAGCCTTGATTACCTCACGTTCCTCAATAAAAATCCTGTCGTTAATCGGGAGTGTTGTTGCCGCACTGAGATTTGTCATAAGCGACATACTGTAAAGCAGGCTGTTTGCTGCAGTTTCATCCACATGTCTAACATCATCAGCTGACATATTGAGCTTTTCGGCTGCCATATGGAGAATTTCCTTGTTGTAAAAAGGAATACCGAGCTGTTCCGAAATAATTCTGCCGACAGCTCTTCCGCCGCTGGCATACTCCCTGCCAATAGTAATAATCTTAATTTTTCCCATTTTCATATTTCCTCCGGCTTATCATTTAACTTCTAACATACTGTTATTATAGTACAGTTTCACCACTTTGTCAACAGATACACAAAAAAATATATGAATTTTCTATAGTTTGCATCAACCAAGATACAGGTTATGATTGATTTTCAATAAAGTCCATGAACGGACTATTACATTTTGATTTTTTTAGTTACTATTGTAAAAACATTAAATTATAGTGAAAGTCAAATTTATTTTGACTTTCACTATAATTTTTATAGCCTTGCGCACATGATGCGCAAGGCTATAAAAAATCCCGGCCGTTTTTTTCCGGCCGGGATTTTTACTGTTTAATTGTTTTCTTACTTGTTTTCCTCAAAATAATTGTAGCAAGGCATAAAGCTCAGTTTGAAAAGATTTCTCACGTGAAGTGTGTCGATTCTTTCCTTGGTTGCAGGATCAGGCTCGATACCCTCACGGATGTAGCGGTCAAGTGTCTCATACTTAAATCCGAGATTATCCTCGTCTGTCTTGCCGCAGAGGCCGTCGATAGGAGGCTTTTCAACAAATTTTTCAGGAAGTCCGAGAACACGTCCCATTGCCTTTACTTCAGCTACAGTGAAGAATGAAAGCGGACTTACGTCACCTGCGGCATCGCCGTATCTTGTTGAATATCCAACCCAGTCCTCAGAGAGGTTGCAGGTATTGATTACGCGTCCGTTGTTTGACTGTGACACAGCGTAGAGAACTGACATTCTGATTCTCGGAGCAAGATTTGTTCTTGTCTGTTCAGAAATCTCAAGTGAATTTTTCAGTTCGCCCATAACTCCGTCAAAGGCATTTTTTATGTTTACTGTATAGTTCTTTATGTCAAGATGTCTGCAAAGGTCAATCGAATAGTCAATGTCATGCTGTTCACCGTTAGGCATCATTACGCCGATAACTCTTTCTTTTCCGAGGGCTTTGCAGCAGAGTGCAGCGGCAACGGAACTGTCCTTTCCTCCGGAAATACCGATAACTGCATTGCAGCCCTTACCGTTTTCCTCAAACCAGTTTCTGAGCCATTCAGCGCATTTCTCAACAGCATCTTCAGCATTAAAAATGTACATTCCACATCTTCCTTTCTTTTTAAGCAGACGGCTGTCTGCTCCGGCCTGCTGTGCAGGGCAGTATAAATAAACCAATAGCGAAAATCAAAATCTCCCTGACTTTCACTATTATTATATTTTACGCCAAAGAGATTGTCAACAGCTTTTTTTATTTATAATAAATATTTTCCTTTCCGCAGAACTCACAGAATCTTGCGGATGATGTTATTTTCTTTCCGCAGTGCGCGCAGAAAACATCCCTGTCAAAAATGGAATTTACTATATTTACCGGCTTTCTCTCTGTCTTCTTTCTGTCCTCTGTGCTGTAAATCTCAGAGTAGCCTCCGTTATCATACCATGACCTGAGCTCCTTGGCTCTCATAACTGTCCACGGATGGCTCTTGTAGAGCACGCTGAAGAGCTTCATGAGCTTGTCAAATATGTTTTTGTCAAAGTTTTCGAACTCAACTGCCTGGTCAAGGAACAGGTCGGTGTCAATCTCATCATAGTGACTCGGCGGATATCCTGAAAGCTTGGCCATTACCGATATTCCGGCTTCTATGTTCTGACATGCAAGAAGACCTGCCCTGTCAGCTGTTATCTCAGACATTCTGTACCACTGGTAGAGAAGAAGCAGTACGCCCCTGACGGCTATTTCACCGATACCGAGAGTAAGGTTGCCTATCACTCCTGCAATATACGGAATAAAGTTACCGATGGAATGATAGAGTACGTGCTGGCTCTTGATATGTCCTACCTCATGTCCGAGTATAAAAAGCAGCTCATCATATGAAAAGAGACTCAGACATATGCCCGAAATTACTATAATCGGCTTTGAGGAGCCTATTGTACAGGCGTTAAGGGCCCCTGAAACCACATAAAGCGGCGGAACCTCCTCAACATCAAGAATTCTGCACACGGTCCTCAGGGCATTGTACAGATACGGGATATTCTTCTCCGTAACAAGGATACCTGAGCCTGTGTACTGTACAAGAAGTATTCTCTCAAAATTATACTCAGAATAGAGCTTTACAAGCTTTTCGATAACCTTGTTTGTATTAAGAGTGTTAAGATATGATCTGTCAGTAGGATGCTCATACTCAGTTGATGAAAGATTTTTCATAATCTTTCTGTCCGCAGTCCTTTCCTCAGTAACTGCCTCCGTAAGCATGTCATCTATATATTTTTCATTTTCCATGAAAACAGCGGCAAATGATTTTCCGCTGTTTTTCAGGTCTTCGCGGATAAAGTCCACACGCTTTTTTCCGATTACCCTGAGACTGTTCATAAACGCAGACTCAGGCAGTCCGAGTTTCAGTCTGACAGCTTCTGCCGCAGAGCCGGGAAGGCCTGAAAGCTTTGTATACAGATAGCAGGTGTGATACAAAAGCGCAGCCTGGTTTTCCGGTATGCTGCCCTCACCGGGAATACTGCCGAAGGTTTCCTTCTGTATATCTCCCGTATAGCCGTAGTATTCAGCGATTTCCTTAAGTTCCTCCTGTGTAGCTACCTGTGAAGCCGCCGCAAGCAGCAAAGATACTGTACTCATATTTCCGCCTCCTTTTTATTCGTCATCGTCAAAGCTCTTAATATAAAGCTCCTCCGGAGATTCCTTTTCCGTTCTGAAAATTTCTCTTTTAATTTTTTCGTATTTTTCCTTTTCAGCTATGCTGTCAATTTTCTCAAGAAATTCTGAAAATTTCACAGGCCAGCCCCCCTTTAAATTCGTATAAATATTATTTTCTGAAAGATGTATTTTTATGCTGTTTAATGAAAAGATTGCAGGACGGTTACACAAAAATTATAACGCGAATACAATACAGATACAGAAAATATACATTTTTCAGATTCTATTGATTTTGAAAATCAATAATATTATAATAAAATCATGATAAAGAATAACTGAGCAATAAAATAAACTATAAAAACCAGCCAGGACAAATGTGCACTGTCCTGAGCTGGATTTTTTTGTCCTGAAAATCATATCTGAGCTGAAAACTCCGATACTTCGCACCTGCTGCTTATTGAATCGAGTATCACATCAGGTGTCAGGCTCTGAGGTATACGCACTGTCATGGTTACAATCATGCTGTCCTTCTTTTTCTTCATGCCCATGCCGAGGATATTTACGTTAAGTCCCTGCATGCACTCCTTTATATCCGAAAGAACACCCTGGTTGTAACCGGTCCTGAAGGAAAGCTCGGCCACCGGCATGTTTTCAGGATTCGGCAGTGAACAGTGAAGTATAATCTGGATAACTATCACCATGGCTGTCGCACTTATTCCGACTATGTACATACCGGCACCTATCGCACAGCCCACCGCCGCAGTCGACCATATTCCTGCTGCAGTTGTAAGACCCTTTACATATCCTCCTCTGAGGAAAATTACCCCGGCTCCGAGGAAGCTTACTCCGGTTATTATGTTGGCCGCCATACGCGAAACATCCACGTTTATTCCCGGAGCACCCGCAACGTCAAGAAATCCGTACTTTGACACTATTACAACAAGTGCGGAGCCAAGCGTAACCATGATATGGGTTCTTATACCCGCTTCCTTCTGTCTGCGGCTTCTCTCAAAACCTATCACAGCTCCGCAGAGAACAGCAATAAGAAGCCTCGACAGCATCATTAATTCATTGTTCATACCCTCACCCCTTTTATGCATAATTCGTTACTATTATTATATTTCCTGTTAATGTATTTGTCAACCTGTTCAGATAATTCAAAAGTAATTTTATACGACATTTTTGTAATAAATACGCATCTAATGAAACACTATATTTATACAATCTTTGTATATTGCCCAAACTTTCCGCTAATTCATTGATTTATAATTTTATTAATGTTATAATTAAAATTATGCTTTGCAGTATCCGGTCAGGATACTGGCTGGACAGTGTATTTTACAATTTTATAAGGAGAGATATAATTCATGGCAGATTTTCTGAAATATGATGTTGGAACGAACTTTGACCTTAGAATATTTGACATCATTAAAGAAGCAGACACAAAAAAAAGAATAACAAACATTTACGGTAAACTCAAAAATGACGGACTTCCGGGCGGACGTGCGACTTCAACCATTGCTGACCTTACAGAACAGCAGTTTGCTGACTACCTGAAGTTATGCAGGGATAACGGTCTCACATTCAACTACCTCATCAACCCTCTGTGCATGGGCCAGAGCGAACTTGATCCTGATGAAGGTGCAAATATAAGAAATACTATCCACAAGTTATATGATATGGGTGTACGTGAATTCACTATCAACTCACCTTCACTCATCAAATATGTAAAGAAGACATTTAACGACGTAAGAGTTACACTCGGTCTTTATGCATATCCTGTTTCAATACAGCAGGTTGAATACTGGAGAAACTGGGGTGTTGACGAAATCACTCTTGACCACGGATTCAACAGAAAATTCGACAAACTCAGAAACCTCATGACATTCTACAAGGACAGTGACTTTGCGATGAGAGTTATCGCAAACAACTTCTGCCTCAGGGAATGCCCTTACAGACTTACACACGGAAGCTTTGTAGGCCACTCTGATCCAAAGGCTATGTCCATGGACTACAGCCTTATAAACTGTGAATACAGAAAGATAGCAAATCCTAAGGCTATGCTTACAGCTGAATGGATCAGACCTGAAGACGTTCACTGCTACGAAGAGCTTGCAGAGGAAACAGGATACAGAAACTTCTCACTTAAGCTTGTTGAAAGAAATGCTCCTACAGCATTTATCGAAAGAGTAATCAGAGCATACTGTGCAGAATCATACAAGGGAAATCTTCTTGATATCCTTAACTGGCCTGCCAACAAGAAGGGCCTCGGAGCTGCACCTGCCGGTGCTCCTCCTGTGATGGGTATGCCTGCCGGTGTTCCTCCTATGGGCATGCCTGCCGGTGCTCCTCCTGTGGGTATGCCTGCCGGTGGCCCACCTGCGGGCATGCCTGCAGGTGCTCCTCCTGTGGGTATGCCTGCCGGTGGCCCTCCTGTGGGTATGCCTGCCGGTGGCCCTCCTATGGGTATGCCTGCCGGTGGCCCTCCACAGGGTATGCCTGCGATCCGTTTTGCTTCAAGAATAGACAGAAGCTTTATGCCAAGATACGGAATGGCTATGAATGTTCCGAATATCTATATCGATAACAGCAAGCTTGACGGATTTATCGAGCACTTCATTAAGAACAATAACTGTGAGAACACAGTATGTGCAGGAACTATGATTGAAGACGGCAGAAAATGCAGCTATGCATGTGATCACTGCGGCACATGGGCTAAGAAGGCTATTTCATTCAATGAAGCTGAAGTTGCTCAGTGGCTCGAAAATGCAAGATATGTTCTTGACTCTCTTGAAAGCGGTTCAATGTACGTTTGATTAACGGTAAGTTCAACGTAATTCACAAAAGCGGTACGGCAGATTATTCTGCTGTACCGCTTTTTATCTGTATATCTGAACTGTATATCCAGACCGTAACTGTTTCAGTAAAATCAAAAAGGCACATCAGCCTGCTGTATTTTCACAGCTCTGATGTGCCTTATGTATTTTCAGTTCCCGTTCTGCTGATTATTCAACTGAATCAACAAATACTGAGTATATGCATCTGATAGCATCTTCGAAATCGCTTTCGCCGATACCTACGATAATATTAAGTTCGCTTGAACCCTGGTCAATCATCTTGATGTTGATTCTTGCGTGTGAAAGTGCTGCGAATACTCTTGCAGCTGTACCTCTTGTCTTGTACATGCCGTGGCCTACGACTGCAAGAAGTGCAATGTTGTGTTCAACTTCGATCTGGTCAGGATTTACTTCCTTTCTGATCTGTGAA
The DNA here is from genome assembly GCA_045642145.1 of Oscillospiraceae bacterium. Classification (GTDB taxonomy): domain Bacteria; phylum Bacillota; class Clostridia; order Oscillospirales; family Ruminococcaceae; genus HUN007. Next base: position 10,790 of record JAZUIH010000055.1, read on the forward strand.
ATAACTGCTTCTTCCTTGCCTTCAAGAGATGCTGAGCTGAGAACGATGCTCATTGTGTCAATACCTGAAGGAATGTGTTCAAATGAAAGGTCGTTCTTATAGAGAATATCAAGAATCTTCTTAACGAAACCAACTTCGCTGTTCATCATTGACTTTTCAATGTTGATAGCGCAGAAGCCCTTCTTTCCTGCAATACCTGTGATTGTAGTTCTGCTTACTTCCTCTGAATTGTCCTCAGCAACAATCATTGTACCAGGTGCTGAAGGCTCGTTTGTGTTTCTGATATTAATCGGGATACCTGCTGTTCTTACAGGGAAGATAGCGTCCTCGTGAAGAACTGTTGCACCCATGTATGAAAGCTCTCTGAGCTCCTTGTATGTGATAGTTCTGATAACCTTTGCGCCGTCAACTATTCTCGGGTCAGCGATAAGGAAGCCTGAAACGTCTGTCCAGTTTTCATAGATTTCTGCGTGCACGGCACGGGCAATGATTGAACCTGTAACGTCTGAACCGCCTCTTGAGAAGGTCTTGATTGTGTCGTTGAGTGTTATGCCGTAGAATCCAGGGATTACAGCGCGTTCAACGTTCTTTATTCTTTCGCGTACAGCAGCAATTGTCTTGTCGAGCATGAATGTACCGTTGTCATCAAAGAAGATAACCTCTGCAGCATCGATGAATTCGTATCCGAGATACGCAGCAAGGATAATACCGTTGAGATACTCACCGCGGCTTGCAGCATAGTCACGCCCGCTCTTTGCCTTGAGGCAGAGCTCGATTTCGTTGAATTCCTTTTCGAGGCTGAGGTCAATACCAAGGTCGCTTATAATTCCGTTGTAGCGTTCCTTGATCTTACCGAACTGTTCTGTTATATTCTGACCGCTCTTTGCAAGCTCATAGCAGCTGTAGAGCATGTCCGTAACCTTGATGTCATCGCTGTATCTCTTGCCAGGTGCAGAAGGTACAACAAACTTTCTCTTTTCATCTGATCTGATGATGTCTGCAACTTTTCTGAACTGATTGGCATCAGCAAGACTGCTTCCGCCGAATTTTACTACTTTAACGCCCATAGCTAAAACTTCCTTTATCCTTAAATTGTATAAAAACCATTGTAACATCCGGACAGCAAACCCCTGAACCGCCGCTTAAAAAGGGCAGACAGGCGCAAACTGACTGACAGTATATATTATATTAAAATACGGGACTAAAATCAATAGATATATAATATGAATTTAGAAATTATGAAACCTGTATTTTTGTCAAATACGACTGTTCTTTTCACAAAAACAATTCAGGTACTGCGCCGGACTGTATGCCGGCACGGTACCTGCTGTAATTTTCCGGCCGCCGGGGCAGCAGGCATACTGAATTACTCCTGATTCTGCTGACCGGTCATAAGCTGGTTCAGACGGATAAGGTCAAAGACATTTACCCTGCCGTCACTGTTGATATCAGCAGCTTCCTTGCAGGAATCGTTGTACTCTGTTTCACTGCCGAGAATCATTTTCATCATATTTACCGCATCCGCTGCATTCAGTGCATCGTCACCGTCGACATCGCCCTTCACAAGCTTTACAAACACAGGTGTTACCGTAATATTGCCATACGGCATTTCAAATGTCTCCTCAGGTGCAACCAGAAGGCTGTCGCTGACAGCTTCCTTACCGTTTTCATATAAATACACAAGCTTCTTTATCCTGTATCCGCTGTCAGGAACCGCAGAAACCTTTACAGGTTTTTCAACAGGAAACTTTTTATTATCATCCGTAAAGTCTGAACTGAATTTTACTGTACCCCCGTCTGATTTTCCGGCAGATACTGAAAATCTTCTGTAGCGGAGAACTATGCTGCACTCCGGAACGCCGCTGCCTTCGGCATTTGATACTGTAAATGAACCCGAATCCGGAATAATGTACCTGTCCGGAATACTGCCTGTATCAACGGTGTATTCTCCCTCTTCAAGACAGCAGAGGGGAACCGACTTCTCAGGAATCTGAACGGTTTTTATATCATAAACAGCTTTTTCGTCAGCGTATCCGCTCATGCCTGTAGTTCCGCCTCCGCTGCTGTTTTTCCATGCGAAGTCCGTCATCATGGTAAATCTGTAGGTCTCATTTTCAACAAGCAGTGTGACGTTTCCGTTACTGTCAGGTATCGGTGCGCTTACAAGATTTCCGCTTAAAAAGAAAACTCCTGCTGTTTTAAGCGGATTAAGTGAATCCTCGGCAAAGCTGAAATTAACCTTGTCCTCAAACATTGTCCTGTCGGCTGTACCGTCTTCATTAAAATAGGAAGGAAACACGTCATGAAGATTCACTGTCTTTTTTACATATTTCCAGGAAGTCCTTTTTCCTTCGGCAGCATTTTTATCAGGATCCTCAATCTTTATCCTGTTGTGAATATTGCCGCCGCCTCCGCCGGTGCCGTTACTGATACTGTATCTTATTCTGTACGGATATTCACCCGCAGGAAGCTGTCGCAGATCAAGGCTTCCGCCGGTGATATTAACAATATATTCCTCCTTAGTGATGAAAGAGCTGTAGCTGTCCTCAGGATTCTCATACTCGCCTATTACAAAGCTCCAGTCAACAGGTCTTGTGCACCATTTTTTATCGGCCCAGACTGCAAAGCAGTTTACAGGCACGGTCCTTTCCGGTGTTCCGTATAAAATATAGCGCGTCTCTGCCGGATATACGGCCCCGTACTCAAACCTTCCGAGTCCGTTCGGCCTTATAACAGTAGTACTCTTTTCGCCGGTTTTTACTTCCGTGGTTCGTACAAATCCTTTGTCACCGGTAAAGTCCGGAAGCTGTGAACCGTATACACTGACTGTGGCGCTGTCACTTATAAGCGAAGTCATTCCGCTGATTTTTCTGAACGTACTGCGGTTGTTCCCGTTCCAGGAAGCAAGCTTTTCGCCGTTTCCGTTCCTGAGGAAAAATTCTGTGGTGTCAGCAGAATCTCCGAATTCATCAGTGATATTTACTACTGCTATTCCCCTCTCACCGAAGAGCATACTGTCAGCGGACCCGTAGTTTACAGATGTAATCTCCGCAGCACCTGCCCCTGACACCGGTAATGCAGCACATAAAAATGCTGAAACTGCTGCGGCTGCCTTTAAATTCCCTGTTCCTGTGCTCATATATTTCATTCCCTTTCTACTCATATATTCTCGGAACACGCTTTGATATTCCGCATACAACCTCATAGCCGATGGTTCCGTACCAGGAAGCAAGTTCATCAGCTGTTATCTCATCATCACCGTCACGTCCTATGAGAGTTACCGTATCACCTGCTTTTACGTCAAGTCCGGTAACATCAATCATAATCTGGTCCATGCAGACACGGCCGGTTATACTGCACCTTGTGCCCTTTACAAGAACCTGTCCCTTTGAGGAAAGCAGTCTTGAGTAACCGTCAGCATAGCCTACAGTTACGGTTGCTATTTTTCTTCCCGCAGGCGCCCTGTATGTTCTTCCGTAGCTTATACAGTCACCCTCACCTGTATTTTTTATATATGAAATAACGGCCCTGAACTCCATAACCGGTTCAACACTGTAAGGCAGTGCCAGAGGATAGTTAGGACAGAGTCCGTACATGGTAATTCCTATGCGGGCAAGGGTGCTTGCACCGTCAAAATGATATCCGGCGCCTGCACTGTTGAGAAAATGAACATGCCTGAGCTTAATACCTCTGCAGACAAGCTCACTGTAAACATCCTTAATAAAAGCAGCCTGGTTTTCAGTGTATCTGATATCGTCCGGTTCGTCGCTGTCTGCAACAGCAAAATGTGTAAACAGTCCCTCCACCCGGAGATTTTCAAGGCCGGCTATTTTCTGTGCGCAGTCCGCACACTCAGAAACTGTTCCGAACTTAAGTCCGATTCGTCCCATTCCTGTGTCAAGCTTTATATGGCATCTGACAGGAGTCTTTGCAGCACGGTTAAGTTCCTCTGCGTATTCTTCCGATACAATGCACTGAATTATATTGTACTCAGCAATCTCGTCAGCATATGCAGGAGGGGTGTACCCGAGAATCAGTATATCACAGTCAGAGCTTATCCTTCTTACGCTTATCGCCTCATCCAGATTTGACACGGCAAAATAGCGTATTCCGATGCTGCAGAGTTTTTCAACAACTTCATTTTCACCGTGTCCGTATGCATCTGCCTTGACAACGGCCATTATTTCAGTGGAATCCGCAAGCCCGTTTCTGATGGTATTTATGTTTTTCTCAAGCCTGTCGAGTTTTACGCAGGCCCATGCTCTTTTATGATTTTTCAAAAGAATGCGCTCCTTGTCTTGATATTTATGCGTTATTATGATAGAATAATATATCGGGAGATACTATTTATATATTTTAAGGTGAATTATTTTGACAGAAAAAACAGTATGTTTTTCAGGCCACCGTCCTGAAAAGCTTCCGGGCAGAGGCAAAGAAAACTGTCCTGAAACTGAGTATATAAAAAATCTTCTTCGCACCAAAATCGAAGAAAGCATCAGTGAAGGATATGTCAGGTTTCTTTCCGGTGTTGCAAGAGGAATAGACCTCTGGGCAGCCCGTACCGTTATTGAACTCAGAAAGCTGCATCCTGAAATTCAGCTTGTCTGCGTTAAACCTGTTGAAAACCAGGGTTATAATTTTCCGGATGAAGACCGGATACTCTACGAATCAGTCATCGCAGATGCTGACTCTGTTGTGTGCACGTCTGAAGAATACTCGCGTACATGCTATGCAGTACGCAACCGTTACATGGTTGACAATTCCTCAAAGCTCATTGCCTTTGTGAACAACTACCGCAGCGGTACAGGACAGACTATAAGATATGCGCGCAGCCTCGGAAGAAAAACAGATATAACAGACCTTTCTTCCATAGCTTCTGACCTTTTATACGAACAGCTGAGGTTCTGAAAACGTGCCTGTTTAAAGTATATTATACTACTTTGAAGCTGCTTTGTAAAGTTTTAAACATTATCTTATCAACTTTTCAACAGTGTTTTCAACAGGCTGTTGAAAACACTGTTGACAGTAATGTTAAATAATACAGTACGGTTATTCCGCACTCCGCGGCAGACCGGTACATATATAAACGGAGGACTCAACAATGGCATTGTTTAAAAAAAGAAAAAAAGAAAGTGTGGCAATCCCCCTTCTGATCAGTATGGTGGTTACGCTCCTTCTGATCGGTATTCCGGTTTTCACCTACTACAACAGAATCGTTACTGAAAAGAACGGTTCAGGAAGCGAGCTGGAGGAAAACGTGTTTACACCTACAGAAGCAAATGAAACTGCTCTTCTGTTCTCATTTACACCGGATGACAGGGAACTCAGGCCTTCATTCTTAATCGTCAGAACATCTGCGATAAACAAAAGCTTTACCTTTATACCTGTATCAAACGATCTTCTCTGCGGAAGTGAAAAGATGTCCGATATTTTCAGAAAGGGCGGTATAATAGAGCTCACAAAGGCAGTGGAAAAGACATTTGAAACTGATATTGACAAATACATGGCGCTCAATACAGAGTCGCTCTCAATAATCTGCGATACAATCGGCGGTGTGTCATCATTTATGGTTCCTTCAGGTCTCAAGGGACTTAACGAAGGTCCGCAGTCACTTGATGCAGACTTTATGATAAGACTCATCTCAAACCCCAAGTACCCGGAGGATGCACGTACAGTTGCAACGGCAAACCTCTTTGCAGACATGATTGCAGGTTCTTCAGGCACAAGAAATGCCGATATGGTTGATATAATTTACAACAGAATTATCAATATTGTTGAAACTGACATCACATCAATTGACTACGCAAACCAGAAGGATGCACTTGACTACATACTCCGTTCAAACCAGTATGTTTCAACCTACCGTGTTCCTGCCGGAAAAACCACAGAGCAGGGTGTTGTTCTTGAAAAGAATGCACTCAAGCAGCTCAAGGCTGACTCAGGACTTAAATAAAAACAGCAAAGGCTGCCGTCAGGCAGCCTTTTTAAACGAAAGGATACAGATTTATGTACACAAATATATTCGACACCCATTCACACTACACCGATTCTGCTTTTGACGAAGACAGGGAAGAGCTCATACGCAGCATTCACGAAAACGGAGTAAAGTATATCATGCTCGCCGTCTCCGAATACCGGGACGCTGTAAACTCACTTGCACTGAGCAGAAAGTTTGATTTTGTATACAGCGCTGCAGGAATTCATCCTGAATGCACTGACACTGCGGAGCCTGACTATATCGAAAAGCTCGAAAAGCTTATAACTGAGAACCGTGACAAAATAAAGGCCGTTGGAGAAATAGGTCTTGACTATCACTACGAAAACTTCGACAGGGAAAAGCAGACAGAGCTGTTTGTAAACCAGCTTAAGCTTGCCGACAGGCTTGAACTGCCTGTTATTATCCACTCACGCGACGCAACCCTTGACACCATGGAAATTCTCAGAAAACACACGCCGAAAAAAGCAGTTATCCACTGTTTCTCAGGCTCTGCCGAAACAGCAGCAGAGCTTATAAGTATGGGTTTTCATATAAGCTTCACAGGTGTGCTCACCTTTAAAAATGCAAGAAAGGCACTTGAAGCACTAAAGGTTATCCCTGTCGACAGACTTATGCTTGAAACCGACTGTCCTTACATGGCTCCGGTACCTTTCAGAGGAAAAAGATGCGACAGCTCCATGATTGCCTACACAGCTGAAAAAGCTGCCGAAATAAAGGAAATGAACGTTCAGGAACTTATTAACCTTACCTGCGAAACTGCAGTAAAATTCTTTGGCATATGACGACACGGACAATATCCCCGCGCCGTGAATGAGGAAGAAATTATACAGTAAACGAAAAAAACGGAAAAGCCCTGTAAAGACTTTTCCGTTTATTTTTTACAAAGTAATGATTTAATCAGTACCTGCTTAAATCTCGTTTCTGTTTTCAATAGCTCTGAACAGCGTTATTTCGTCTGCATACTCGAGAATTCCTCCTACCGGAAGTCCGAACGCAAGTCTTGTGACTTTTATTCCGACCGGTTTAAGAAGTCTTGAAATATACATCGCTGTTGCATCACCCTCAACTGTAGGGTTGGTAGCCATAATTACCTCCGCTGTATCAGGATTTTCCTGGATGCGGGATATAAGCTCCCTGATGCGGAGCTTGTCAGGAGTGATTCCGTCAATAGGGGATATAAGTCCGTGGAGAACATGATAGAGTCCGTTGTACTCACCGGTTCTCTCTATGGCTGTTACATCCTTCGGTCCTCCGACAACACAGATAATTTTTCTGTTTCTGCGTGTATCGCTGCACACAGGACAGATCTCTCTGTCGGTCATGTTCTGACAGACAGAACAGAACCTTACGCTCTTCTTGACATTGAGCAGTGCATCAGAAAAGTCCTTAACCTCACTCTCTGACATTGATGTCACATGATAGGCAAGTCTCTGGGCAGTCTTCATTCCTATACCGGGAAGACGTGCAAACTGCTCCGCAAGGAGAACTATAGGCAGTGCGCTGGATTCAGCCATTTATCAGAATAAGCCAGGGAGTGAAACTCCGCCAGTGATCTTTGACATTTCTTCTTCTGTTGTTTCTTCAATCTTGCCGATTGCTTCATTAACAGCGCTGATTACGAGATCCTGGAGCATTTCAACGTCGTCCTTGTCAACAACTTCAGGCTTGATTGTGAGTGACTTGATTGTCTTCTTGCCGTAGAGTGTTACTTCTACTGCGCCGCCGCCTGCTGTAGCAGAGAATTCACGTTCTTCGATATCATCCTGAAGTCTTGTGATTTCGTCCTGCATCTTCTGAGCCTGCTTGATCATTGCGTTCATGTTCTGGGCTCCGCCGCCCATGTTCTGCTTTGGTACTCTTGCTTTCATATTTTCGTAAACTCCTTTTATTTTTATTTGGGTTATATTTTGTGCTGATTATCAGGTTTTAAGCTTCCGGATGGTTCTCCAGATTAAGGCTGTTAGCCTTATCAATCAGCTTGATAGCAGTTTTTTCTTCTTCCGTTGTTTCAACGTCGCACTTGGCTCTTACAGCAAACCGCCTGCCGAGAACGCTTTCGATTGCATCTCCGAGCATCGCTGCATTTTCCTTGCTGCGGAACAGTGAAAGGAAGAAAGGATTTTTTGCTATTATAAACAATCCGCTGCCGTTCATATAGGCACTTGAGTCTGTAAGGCTTGCTGAAACAGCCGGATTTGTTTCTGAAAATTTTGCCAGTACTTCAGCCCAGTTTGAAACCGGTACGGTTTCCTCGGGATTAAGCTTTGAAAAATCAACCTGCGGATCAGCTCTGCGTACCGGAGCAGCCGGACGCTGACTTCCTGTTCCTGAAAATGAACCGGATGCAAGCTTTCTTTCAAGCTCGTTTAATCGTGCTGTAAGATCCGGAGCTGCAGAAGGTGCGGCCGCAGCCTGTACTTTCTGTATTCCTGATGCCAGCCTGATTATGCACATCTCAAGTTCAACACGCTTGTTCACAGCTCTTATCATCTTTTCGCTGCACTCCTGCATTGCTGACAGACGTGCGAGAATATCAGGAAGCTCTGTGCTCTCCGCCATACCTTTAAGTCTGTCCAGCTCATCAGGCATACACGCAACAAGGGCAGTGTCAGCCGGGTTAATCTTAATGAGCATTACGTTACGAAGCTGAAATATTATTTCCTCACAAAGACGTGACATATCCTTTGAACCTGCGTAAAGCTCGTCGATAAGCGAAATAGCCTTAGCCGGATTCTTTTCGGATACTGCATCCATAATACCGAAAACCTGATCTCTGCCTGCAATTCCTGCAGCCATCGAAACGGTTTCTGCTGTGACATTTTCCGAATATGCTATGCACTGGTCAAGAAGTGAGAGCGCATCACGCATACCGCCGTCGGCAAGCTTTGCAATAAGAAAAGCCGCCTCGTCATCAAGCATTATTTTTTCGTGTGAGGCAATATACAGAAGACGTTTTGCAATATCATCAGGAAGAATTCTTCTGAAGTCGTAGCGCTGGCATCTTGATGCAATAGTTGCAGGTACCTTGTGCACCTCAGTTGTTGCAAGGATGAACTTTACGTACTCCGGAGGCTCCTCCATTATCTTCAGCAGTGCATTGAAAGCATTTACTGAAAGCATATGCACTTCGTCTATGATGTATACCTTGTACTTACAGCGTTCAGGAGTGAAAACCGCACCGTCACGAAGATCACGGATATCATCAACACCGTTGTTCGAAGCGGCGTCTATTTCGATGATGTCTGCAAGGGAGAAGCTGTCTGCGTCACGGCAGATATCACACTCAAGACACGGTGTTCCGTCTGTGTGATTTTCACAGTTTATAGCCTTGGCAAATATTCGTGCACAGGTTGTTTTACCTGTTCCTCTTGAACCTGTAAAAAGATAGGCATGTGCCGTTTTGTTATTTATTATCTGATTTTTAAGAGTTGTGGTAATGTGAGGCTGCGAAACCACATCGTCAAATGTAAGAGGTCTCCAGCGTCTGTATAAAGCTGTATACAAAATTACATTTCCTTTCCCTTAAAATTGCAGTGATGATAAAATAAATCCGGAACATAGGTGTGCAGGCTGGCTGCGGCACACAAAACGGTCCGCTTAATGCTGCTCGGTTCCCCGCCTGACATGGTTCACGGTGTCTCGTTGCACAGGGCCCGCACACCTATATTCCGGATGATACTCTACCTTTTAGATGTTAGAGGCTCAAGGACTGTCGAAGTCCTCAAAAACTTTATTAATTATATCATATATAATCAAAAAAATCAATACTTTTCAATTAAATTTAAACGCATACGTCAATAAAATTTTTAAGAAAAAAAGTATTTACAAATATAATATTTCGTGCTATAATATTATAGCAAACGAGGTGTGGCTCAGTTTGGTAGAGCGCTACGTTCGGGACGTAGAAGCCGCAGGTTCGAATCCTGTCACCTCGATATTTTTAAAACCGCCTGATTACGTGTAAGTTACGTATTCAGGCGGTTTTTGTTTTATAATATAATTTATATACTGGTTTTCACTTAAAAGTATGCTGTAATGTATTCAATTTTCCACGGTTCTTTAACCACACGGTCAGATTTATAATTAAAAATTCGGCAATAAGTGAAACAAGTCCGAATATCATTCTGAATTCAAATGTTTCCCTGTCAGCTAACCAGTAAAGCACTGAATTAAACATCATTGCGGTATTGATTCCAAGCCAGGCAGCGCTCTGAAATAAAAACGATGTTTTTCTTTTTTCAAAAAGCGAATACAGCACCAGTACAGCTGCCTCTGTAAATGCTGCTGCCCTGCAGCACAACGGAACATTTAACGGGCATGAATAATCTCTGAAAATAATAATACAGCTTTCAAGTGACGTAATAAATAAAAGAGCCAAAACCGAAATTACTGCAGGTATTTTTATTTTACTGAATTTAATCTTTTTTACATCTGAAAACGCAAATGCAAAGCAAAGCATCAGCACCGGCATTTCTATAAGATAAAATAACTGAACCGGAAGCACACCATCGGTTCCGACACTGGCTGAACCATCTGCTTTGATATATCCTTTTACTAAATTTGAATTATACGCGACCGCAGAAAGTATAAAAGGTATAAAAAACACCATCATCATACGCAGCTTCATCATGATATTCATCTTTTTCAGATGATTAAGCTCATGCTGCTCTCCGCAGGTTTCCTTTGATGAAATACTTTCAAGAAAAGCTCTGCATTCGCCGCACTGTTCCAGATGTCTGTCAACAAGATTTCTGCCTTCATCAGAACATATACCGTCAAGGTATGGTATCATCAGATCTTTTGCAATGTCACAGCTTATTTCCTTCATACCGTCTTCTCCTTCCGTGATTTTATTTTTTTATCATTTCCTTTGCCCTGAAAAAATTAACCCTTGCCCAGTTTTCTGAACGTCCGAGTATTTTGCCTATTTCCCGAAATGACATGTTACCGGTAACACGCAGATAAATGACCTGCTGCATATTTTCAGGCAATTCGTTTATTTTTCCTATAACTTCTGAAAGCTCTTCGCGGTCTATAACCTGCTGTTCAACATCAGAAACATCAGTTAAATCCCATTCTGTTTCCTCTATTGATACTTCTCTGTTTTTTCCGTACAAATGCTGATACAGGAGATGTTTTGCTATCTGACAGAGCCAGACTGATATCTTGCAGTTTCCGTTGTATCTGTCTATTGACTCTATTGCTTTTAAAAATGTTTCCTGCGTAATATCCTCGGCAAGAACAGGATCTCTGCATCTGTGCAGGATAAAGTAATAAACAAGCTTAGCATTTTCTTTATACAGTCTGTCCATCATCAGACATTCCCCCTTTCTGATTTCTTTATAATATATATCGGATTCAGGACGATTTCGTTACAGAAAAATCAAAAATATTTTTCTGTTCACAGAACTGCTTATAAACAAAACTCAGAACACATATTTACAGTATTCAAAAAGCAGACTTAATCCTAATTATCTGCAGGATAATACTGAGAAAAAATTCTGGACAGCTTGACTTGTAACGACATTTGCGTTACAATAAAATCAGGAGGCGATATACATGGAGAAATCAGCAACTTTAAACTTAAGAATAAACCCTGAATTAAAAACAAATGCAGAAATGATCCTCTCGCGACTCGGAATACCTATGTCTACTGCTGTAGATATGTTTCTGAATCAGGTAGTATTATCAGGAGGAATCCCTTTTTCTGTGACTTTACCTAAAATGCCGGCAGACATAGATGCATCACAGATGACCGATGAGCAGTTCCATACAAAGCTTCAGAAGGGCTATAATGATTATCTGGAAGGCAATACAGTTGATGCTAAAGAAACTTTTAAAAAATTTACGGAGAGTCATTCGTAGTGGAAGAATATA
>JAZUIH010000056.1:0-19055 GCA_045642145.1 Oscillospiraceae bacterium
AATCAGGAACTGATGAATGCATGTCAGCCGCTGAAAGAATATTCATGGTTTATAGACAAGGTCAGAAACTACACGAAAGAATACAGAAAAAATGAAGAACCGGGATATGCAGAAAAAGCAGTAGACAGGGCAATAGACGAAATGCCGTCGGACTGGATACTGAAGCAGTTTCTGGTGGAACACAGATCGGAGGTCAGAAATATGTGGATGACGGAATATGATGAGCAGGCAATGTGGGATGATATACGTGCAGCGTATCAGGAGGATATTGATAAGAATGCCTCTAAAATTGCTTTTGAAAAAAACAGAGCCGACAACGCAGAAAATCAAATTTGCCGGAACGTTGTAACGATGCTGAAAGATCAGGTGCCGGATGAGATGATACTGAGGTATACCGGAATAACTCCGGAAAAGCTGCAGTATATAAAGGAGAGCGATGAGCAGAAACCATAAGAAAAAATAAATATCTATAATATAAAAGAAGCAAAACAGGTATGATTATCTGTTTTGCTTCTTTTTTTTCTGTACTGGCTCATGACTGTTTTAAGTTTCCTGTGATGTATCAGACAGATGAAGTTTACCGCATTGCAAGTTATATTGTTTCAGGTGTAGATTTCTACTGCAGGGTGGGAAATTATCTGAAATCTTGTATAATCGCAAGAAAATCGCAAGGATTTGAACATGGGACTGGTCCGGAATTTCAGCTATAATTGATTACAGAAAGGAGAACTGTCATGATGACTGTATTTATCATTATCGAGGTTATACGCCTGATACTTGGATTTTATCTTCTTCTTTTGCTTTTCAGAATGCTGAAATTACAGCGTCTTATGTCAGTGCATAAAAAAATAAAAATGGAGATGAAAAGAAAATGAATTTAACCTGTCTGGTATTTGGAACTGCATTTATTATCAGCGGTATTCTTTTCTTTTTCGGTAAACTTCACGGCAGAATTACTGCGTGGCAGACTATGGCTGAATCAGAAAAGATGAAAATACCAATAGTTAAACTATGCAGAAATATCGGTACAGTGATTTTTCTGTGCGGAGTGATATTTCTGACAAGCGGTTTGATTCCATATTTTAAGGAAAAGCTTTTTATATGGTTTATAATAGTCTGGCTTTTGATTTCAGGAATTGATGTATTCCTGATTGAAAAGAAATACAAATAACTCTGAGGAGGTACAGACCGATGGAAAAAAATAAAGTTCAGATGAAAAAGCAGATTCAGAAAACAGTTGTTCGTGATGAACAGGATAAGCTTCTTCACACTGTGGCATCACAGTCGATACAGGCAGTTCTTAAGGGAATGCACACACGAATGACAGGTCTTTCAGATGACGAAGCTGAAGAAATGCGTGAGAAATTCGGAAAAAACAAAGTAACTCATGAAAAGAAAAAATCTCTTGCCAAACGTCTTGCAGGGGCCTTTATCAATCCGTTTACGGCAATTCTTTTCTGCCTTTCAGTTGTTTCAGCGGTAACGGATATGATTTTTCCGTACTTTGAAATGTTCGGAAGTGCAAAAGATGACTTTGATCCGCTGACTGTTATTATCATAACGACAATGGTAATGATTTCAGGCGGGCTGAGATTTGTTCAGGAATCAAGAAGCGGTAACGCTGCTGAGAAACTTCTTGCTATGATTACAACCACATGTACAGTTGACAGAAAAAATGCTCCTAAAACGGAGATACCGCTTGAAGATGTAGTCATGGGCGATATCGTACATCTTTCAGCTGGTGACATGATACCTGCTGACCTTAGAATTATCGAGGCAAAGGACCTGTTTGTAAGCCAGTCAAGCCTCACGGGAGAAAGTGAGCCAGTCGAAAAAACATCTGCTGTATGTAAGAAAGCTGATTCTGTGACTTCATACACAAACATTGCTTTTATGGGCAGCAACGTCATTTCAGGAAGTGCAATGGGTGTTGTTACTGCTGTCGGTGACAATACACTTTTCGGTTCAATGGCATCAGCTGTTGCTGAAGAAGCAGTCGAAACAAATTTTACCAGGGGCGTAAATGCTGTTTCATGGGTGCTTATCAGATTCATGCTGGTTATGGTACCTGTTGTATTTGTAGTAAACGGCATTACAAAGGGGGACTGGCTTGAGGCATTCCTTTTCGGAATTTCCGTTGCTGTCGGACTAACCCCGGAAATGCTCCCTATGATTGTTACAACCTGTCTTGCCAAGGGTGCAGTTTCCATGAGTAAAAAGCAGACCATTGTCAAAAACCTTAATTCCATTCAGAATTTCGGTGCGATTGACATTCTCTGCACAGATAAGACAGGTACACTCACACAGGATAAGGTTGTTCTTGAATATAATCTTAATGTCAGAGGCGATGATGATATGAGAGTTCTCCGTCATGCGTATCTGAACAGCTATTTCCAGACAGGATACAAAAATCTTATGGACCTGGCAATTATTCAGAAGACAGAGGAGAACGAAAACGAAAATCCGCAGCTCCTTGACCTTTCGGAAGCATATGTCAAGGTTGATGAAATTCCGTTTGACTTTACACGTCGCAGACTTTCAACCGTTGTAAAGGACAAAAACGGCAAAACTCAGATGGTAACAAAGGGTGCAATTGAAGAAATGCTTGCAATATGTACTTATGCCGAGTATGACGGAAAGGTGGAAGCGCTGACTGATGAGCTGAAAAATGAAATTCTTGACACTGTTGACAAGCTTAATGACAACGGATTCAGAGTACTCGGCATTGCTCAGAAAAGCAATCCTTCTCCTGTAGGTGCATTCAGTGCCGCAGATGAATGTGATATGGTTCTTATGGGATATCTTGCATTCCTTGATCCGCCGAAGGAATCCACAGCAGATGCGATTAAAGCTCTGAAAAAACATGGTGTCACAACCAAAATTCTCACCGGTGACAATGAAAAGGTTACTAAAACCGTATGCAAACAGGTAGGACTGAAGGTAAGAAATATGCTTCTCGGTGCTGACATTGACAGAATGAACGATGACGAGCTTTCGAGAGCAATCGAATCAACAGATGTATTTGCAAAGCTTACTCCTAATCAGAAGGCAAGAATCGTTTCGCTCTTCAGAGCCAATGGTCATGTTGTCGGCTATATGGGTGACGGAATAAATGATGCTGCAGCCATGAAGGCAGCTGACATAGGAATCTCTGTTGATACCGCTGTTGACGTTGCCAAGGAAAGTGCTGATGTAATTCTGCTTGAAAAGGATCTGATGGTACTTGAGGAAGGTATTATCGAAGGCAGAAAGACCTATGCAAACATGATAAAATATATCAAAATGACCGCATCCTCAAACTTCGGAAATATGTTCTCTGTACTTGCGGCGTCTGCTCTGCTTCCGTTCCTTCCTATGATGAGCGTGCATCTGATTCTGCTGAATCTTATCTATGACCTGTCATGTACAGCTATTCCGTGGGATAATGTTGACGAGGAATTTATAGCTGTTCCAAGAAAATGGGACGCTTCATCCGTAGGCAGCTTCATGATATGGATAGGACCTACAAGCTCGATTTTCGATTTCACAACATACATATTCATGTACTTTGTATTCTGTCCGTTTTTTGTATCAGGCGGAGTACTTTACAATGACCTCGCAGACCATTTTTCCGGCGCAGAGCTTGAACAGATGAAAACAGCGTATGCAGCAATGTTCCAGGCAGGATGGTTTGTTGAATCAATGTGGAGCCAGACACTTGTCATTCACATGATAAGAACACCGAAGCTGCCGTTTATCCAGAGCCGTGCATCTGCACCTGTGACACTTCTTACGTTCACAGGTATCGCGGTGCTGACTGTTATTCCGTTCACTCCGCTCGGAACAATTCTCGGATTTGTGGCACTTCCTGCTTCATATTTTGCATATCTCATTCCGTGTATCCTGTTTTATATGGTGCTCGCCACAAGTCTTAAAAAAGCCTATGTACGTCATTTCGGTGAACTGCTGTAAGGAGGTTTCAGATTATGAACTGGACAAATTTATGGATTTCTCTTTTTGGAAAAACAGAACTTCTCGGCCTTAATATGGGCTTCTGGGTTGCTATGAGCGTTGTTATAATTCTTGTGATTGTTATGAATATTGTATTCTGGGTGATGAAGACGAAAAAAGACGGCAGGGGATAATAAAGAACAGCTGCAGCAGCAATCCGGTTTACGTAAAAATCGGGCACCGTTTCTTTTGAATTAAGAACGGAGCCCGGTTTTTTGTATTACGTTATTCTCTTATATCTGAAGTTCATCACGTCATCTCCGTGCATATCGGCTAATAGTAAACGACAAAATACTTTTGTCGTTTACTATAAGTCAAGAAAAATCAGAAAAATAAAGATTGTACCGGATGCAAACATATGATATAATAGTGAACGCAAAAAAATCTGCAACCTTTTCGCCGTAAACGGTGCTTATATAAGTGAAAGCTTTCAGAAATGAGAAAGGAGAGTGAATGTGCTGGAAGACAGGGAAATTGTTGAGCTGTATCTGTCACGGGATGACAGTGCGGTCAGTGAAACAAAGGAGAAGTACGGAAGCAGACTGAAAATGATTGCTTTTGAGCTGACGGGTGATATGAATGCTGCTGAAGAGTGTGAAAACGATACATATCTTCAGGTATGGAAATCTGTTCCCCCTAACAGGCCGCATGATTATTTTTATCCGTACACTGTACGAATCCTGCGGCATATCGCTCTGAATTACTGCAGAGACAGAAAGAGGCTGAAAAGGAAGGCGGATGTTCAGGAGCTGAATGCGGAGCTTGAGCAGACTCTTCCCTCTGATTTTGACGTTGAGGATTCAGTAATCGAGGCGCAGCTTAAGGAGACGCTGAACAGGTATCTCAGAGGCCTTGCCGACGAAAAGAGAAGAATATTTATCCGCCGCTACTGGTATATGGATACGGAGAAAGATATAGCTGAAAATGCCGGTATATCACAGAGCAAAGTAAAATCAGTGCTTCACAGATGCAGAAAAGAACTGAAAAAACTTCTTGAAAGCGAGGGCTACAGATAATGGGCAAAAGAAATTTAACTGATATATTCAGTCAGATCGATACGGATATGATTGAGGACGCAGCCATACACAGTGAAAAAAACGCTGACAATACAGAGAAAGGAATGATTTCAGTGAAAGAAAGCAAATCCGGAAAAAATACAGTTACCGAAGAATATAAAATTGACGTTGAAACTCCTTCAAAGAAAAATTATGCAAAATATGCAGCCACCGCTGCGGCCTTTGTCCTTATAGCGGGTACAGCTGGTCTGGCTGCCGGCATTAATATGAATCATAACAGGGAAAACAGCAGCCTTGCTGAGGTAAGCGAAACCCGGGCAGATTCGGAGAATATGACAGATTCAGAGAGCATGAGAGATGCTGATATCAGTGCGGTTAATATGGTGACTGAGGAAACAAAAGTCAGTACTGAAGCCGTCACTTCAGAGGGTCAGACATCCACTGAAACCTCAGCTTCTTCCGTATCAGCTTCAGAATCTGTAACGGAAGTGTCCGGCGAAGCAGCTGAAACTGCAGCGGAAAACACAGAGCACCGTGAAGAAAACAGACCTTCTGACAGCAAACCTTCATCACAGAGAGAAAATGAAGTCAGACCGGTTACTGAAAAAGCAGTCATTACAGAAAAAAATGTGGTTACGGAAAAAGTACAGATTACAGAAGCAGTAAAACAGACCGAACCCGAAATGACGCAGACCGAACCTCCTCAGGTAACAGAAGTACCGCAGATTCATCTGCCGATGATTCCGTATCCGTTTGAAGACTATACACCTGAAAAACTGACTGAATTGTTAAATTCGCTGAATTATTCACCTGACACATGCGACGGCATTCCGGAGAAGAGCTTCACAGCACAGGACGGTACAGTTTTCAGATTCAGTCTCAGCGCCTTAAGCAGCGGATGGGTATGGAGACAGAAAATGGTCAATGGTTCGTGGCAGACGGAAGAGGCTGTTCTTTCCGGCAGTGACATGATTTACATACTTCAGTACATGGAGATATACGGCCTGAATGATGATACAGGAGCAGGTATGTGCGAAGGCGTTCCGCTTGCTCCGGAAGGTTTTACACGGAACTGACAGCGCGGATGTGCAGGGCAATAAAATAAATATGAGAAGCACTGGTTTATAACGAATCAGTGCTTCTTTTCTTTACTGCATTTTTCATTGAACATAAAAATAAAAAATGATATAATGGAAAAGAAATTTTCACTACTGCGTCAGATTTTCAGAAAAATATTGTCTTTAAGGATGAGAGGAGGTAAACATGGTTGATGATAACACAATAATTCAGCACTACCTGGACAGAGACGAGCGTGCTATTACTGAAACAGATGAGAAGTACGGCGGATACTGCCACACTATTGCTGAAAACATACTCGGAAACAGGGAAGATTCAAAGGAATGTGTAAATGATACCTATCTGAAAACCTGGAACTCAATTCCGCCTCAGCGTCCGAAGATTTTTTCATCATTTATCGGCAGGATAACAAGAAACCTTGCGATAAATATCTATAACCGGAACAGGACTGAGCGAAGGGGCGGCGGCCGGATTAATCTTGTACTTGATGAGCTTGAGGAATGCATCCCTGACAGAGCTTCCGAAACGGAATATACTGAAAATGAACTCGCCGATGCAGTAAATGATTTTCTCGCCGCACTGCCTGAGAGAAACCGTAAAATATTTATGCTCAGGTACTGGGGCGCTGTGCCGGTAAGCAGTATCGCAGAGAAGATGAAAATGTCAGAAAACAGCGTGTCTGCACTGCTTGGTCGTATCCGCAGAAAAATGCAGAAGCACCTCAGCGAAAGGGGCGTGAAAATATGACAGGTGAAGAGCTGTTCAGAGCTGTCGGAAATGCAGACGATAAATATATAAAGGAAATATCAGGACTTCTGAATTCAGAAAACAGAGAGATATCATTTAACACGGACCCGGCGCTGTCTTCCGGCGAAAGGACGATAGTAATGGATGTTGTAGAAAAGAAAAAGACAAGAAAAATAACCATAGCTGCCGTGGCTGCGGTTATTGCAGTCACAGCAGCTGCTGCCGCTGTGGCACTGGGAACAAAGAAAGATAAAAATGAATACAGGGAAAAGAAGATAGAAAACTATTTCAGAAGCACTGAACTGACCATGCCTGAAAACGTAATCGATACTGATGCATTTGCAGGAGGACAGGACTGTTTCTGGCTGAGCGCCACACTGTATGACAGCGGGCAGAAGTCACGCGCATGCTTTTACAGTACTGAGGACGGAAAAATCCGTGAATTTAATCTGGAGGGATATGAAGGCATTCCTTCGAAGGCGTTTTTAACAGGAAACAGCTGCTTTGTTCTCGTTTCAGACAATGCCAGAGCCACTCTTGTCAGAACTGGCAGGGAAACACTTAAGGCCGACGGAGAAGTATCATATCAGGAAAATGTCTGGCCCCTCAGCGTTACTGAAAATGAAGACGGAACGGTAACGGTTACTGAGTACGTTCTGACTGACGCCGAAATCTCATCAATGTCTGAAACTCTCTATGACCGGGAGCTGAAAAAGATTTCATCACGGGAAGTAACAGACAGTGCACTTATGACTGAGGGAACGGTTTTCAGAGGATATCTTCCGTATGAAAGCGGCCGGTACAGTACATTTTATCAGGACAGTCAGGGCGTAATCAGCATGTATATTTACGATGAGAACGGAAGTCTGCTGACTGAATCTGAAAATATTACCGGTCAGATGCCGGGAGTATTTCTGACTCTGTTTCTGTCTGATGAAGGAAATCCTGTTATCGGAACATATGAGAACAGCAGGTACGGCGAAAGAGTGTACTTTAATGAGCTGAACAGTGAAACAGGTCAGCTTGTGCACATGTATGAAAGCACGGATGAGATTCTCGCCGGAACCGGTGGATATCTGAACATTGCAGATTCGCGCGATCCGCTGCATGACGGATATGATTTCAGAATATTTTCCGGCGGCAGTGTTTACGGCTACAGCCTTGAAACAGACGAATGCACGGAGCTTTTCAATCCGGAAGACAGCAGGTTTTTCAGCTTCAGCGGAAATATGTGGAACGTTCAGCAGTACGCGGAAGGTTTATTTGTCTGCGGATATGACGAGACGGAGGGTGAGTCCGGAACATTTCTCTGCAAAACTGATGCAGAAGGAAACATTATACAGAAAATCGGGCTCGGAGACGGCTGTACAGTAAGAAGCATAAGAGCGGAAAAGGACGGAACGGCATCATTTCTGTGCGATATATACGCTGACGGAGTGACCGGCTTTTTTTCCGGACGTACAGTAAAGGACAGTTCAGAGGTTAAGACTGTTAATCTTAGAAAAGAGAATATCTGTACGGATGCATTTATACGTGATGACAGCGGAAATACTGCAGTCGGAACTGTTGAACATGAAATTGTGTTTTTCAGTCCCGATGGTTCAGAAGCAAAAACAGTTAAAACTGATTCATGGTGGGAGCCTGACTTTTTCAGAAGCGGTGATGAATTCTATACTATTTTTTCCGTGAATGAAGACGACAGGCAGAGCAGAACCGTTGTGAGGAGGCTGGACTTTGAAAACCATACAGTATCGGAGCCGGTATGCGAATTCGATTTTACTGTTGATTCAGTAAGTGACAGCACCGGTGAATATGATGCTGTTTTCAGTGCTTCAGACGGAATTTACGGATTCAGGATTTCTGACGGCAGTGTAACCGAAATAGTGAACTGGCTTGATTCGGATATAACGGACGGAAATATTGAATCTGCGCTGGCGGGCTGCGACCTTGCAATGATAAAGACATATGAACCGTCCGGCAGCTTCAGTGGCAGGCTGAGGATTCTGAACAGGGTTACCGGTGATGAACTGGAGAATATTAAGAAAAGGCCTGTGCTGAACGTGGCTGTTTCATATCCGAATGACGGCCTCAGACAGGCTGTCGGCAGATATAATTCCGAAAATGAAAACGTCAGAATTCATATTGAGGACTACTCTAAGTACTATAACACGGAGCATTACTTCTCAACTCTTGGCACTGCTTCCAGACTTCAGGAGGATGTGATATCCGGTACAGTACCTGATATCATTATTTCTGACAGCGGCACGGATTTTATGAGATATTCAAAGTCGGGCTTTCTTGAGGACATGAGCGGATATCTTGAAGGCAGTACTGACCGGAGTGAATACTTCGAAAACATACTTGATGCATACTCCGTGGACGGAAAACAGTACGGTATTCCGCTGACATTTGCATTAAGGTCGCTTCGCGTAAAGGCAGATGCATCGTTTGAAGAGCCGTTAAACTATGATAATTTCTTCAGCATGGAAAATGAGCTGTTTTCAGCAAATGTCAGCGAATACCTCATATCATTCTTTATAACCGGCAGACTCGGTCAGTTCATTGACTGGCAGCATGGCAGCTGCAGCTTTGACAGTGAAAATTTTGTAAAGCTTCTTGAGATGATAAAAAAATACGGTGTTTCACAGGAAGAGTACTATAATAACCTCGACGGTCAGGGAACTGATACGGCGCTTGAGCTTGCGGAGGACAGATGCCTTTTCGATCTTTCTGAGATATGGAGCTTCGAAAGCTATACATATGACGTGCAGAGGTTCGGAAAGTGTAAAGTAAGAAGCATGGGACTTCCGTCGGAAAACGGCAGCAGTTATCCGGTACTGGCGCAGATGAACGCTTCCATGTTCCGTTCAGGAAAGCACAAACAGGAGGCATGGGATTTTATCAGATTTCTGCTTACTGACGAGTCACAGAAGGAACTTGTGATGTATTATCAGTTTGCAAATACCTTCCCGCTGAAAAAGTCAGCTTTCGATGAACTTGCAAAACTTGAGAAGGCAAAGATCCAGAACACCCATACAAGTGACATCTACGGTAATAATATAAGACTGAGAAATATAAGCGATGCTGAAACTGAAGAAATCAGGACGATTGTCTCTTCTGCATCAGAACCGGTAATTACAGATTCTGCAGTACGAAAAATAATTGAGGAACAGACAGGCATTTATCTTGCCGGCGGACAGAGTGCCGTAGAAACGGCAGCTGCAGTTCAGCAGAAGGTAAGTATGTATCTGAGAGAAATAAGATAAAAATACCGGAAACAGAAAAAGTCTTCTGTACAAAAAAATCGGCACATCCGATGACAGCAGTAGCCTGCGGAAATCATACTTCGTCTTCGACTCGTATTCTTTAGCAGGCCTTGCAGAGGTCATTTCTATTACTCACTGCGTGAGTAATGAAAGACCGCCATCGGCATCTCCGTGCAAACAGGCTAATTGCAAACGCATTTATTTAATGCGTTTACAATAAGGAAGCTCCCGGACAGTTATACTGTCAGAAGATTCTTAAGAAGTACAAGGTCGCAGATATTTATCCTACCGTCATCATTTATATCAGCACCGTCGCTTATACTGCATTCCGCACCGAGAAGGAATCCCGCTGCAGTTACATAGTCAAGCGTGTTTACTGTACCGTCATAGTTTACGTCACCCTTTATTTTTTCTGAAGGACCGGATGAGTCAGCTGAGCTGTAGACAGTTTCGTACATAACAGAAGCCCAGGTCTGTCTCATCATATCGTATCCGTTGTCATTCGGGTGAACACCGTCTGCTGAAAGATAATCAGGATTTTCCTTAAACATGGTGTAAAAGTCAGGACCCTTGACGATTTCAGGGTATTCGTCATATAGCTTCATTACCATGTCGTTGTATCCGTCAAGGTACTGGCTTATTCCTTTTTCGAGTGAATACGGTATTGTCGGAAGCACCGGAACCTTTCCGCTTTCTATGATTTTATCAATCATGTATTTTGTGTTTTCATAGTATTTTTCAGCGCCGGTCTGATTACCCCAGCTGTCATTTGTTCCGTATGCCACGCTGACATATTTTCCTGGAAAATATGAAAGCCATTCGTCAATCTTAGCTGCTCCGTGGGAACTCATTATGCCGCCGATACCGCCGTTTTCCTGCACAGGAAAATATTTTTCGTCAATCTGGTTTACGTATGTGGCAAATCCTGTACCGTAGCAGTTGTGCATGCCGCATGCTGTAATCGAGTCTCCGTAAAAAATCCAGCTGTCTGATATTCCGTCCGAAACATTGTGAATATCCATCTGTATGCTTACCTGTCCGTCAGTTTTGCCGTCAGCGCCTGTGATGTTCATGCGTATCCAGTTGTATCCTTCCATTGACACAGCGTGCTGTCTTGAGTGGCAGGTGTTGTTTTTTACCGTGGCAGCAGTTTCCCAGCCGTCTTCAGGATATTCTCCTCCCGGTGCAGCGTTTACTTCGATTGTGTAGTCAGAAGGACAGCTCATTGAGCTCTGGTACTCGAGTACAGTATAGTCATACGCCCCGGTTGTGTTGTACCATACTGCGATAACTTCCTTTCTTTCCTCCTCAGGTACGCCGGAAAGATCGTATGCAAGGTATGAGCCCACCGGTGCGTTCCAGAATGAAAAATAATGCTCGTCATTCGCTCCCTGCGTGCTTCCCGTATCTGAAAAAGCCGGACAGTTTCTGCTTATAACAGGATTTGCCGTTACCGATGCCGAAACACTGTCACTGAATCCTGATGACAGAATAAATGCCGGCGCAGCAGCAAGTGCCAGCACTGCAGAGAGAATTCTTTTACTGCTGATATTCATAAATAATCACCTTTTCCCGAAGTCAATTTTCGAAGTCAGATTACAGAGCCCCTGATGATGCAGCGGACGCTGACTTCTGACTTAATTATATCATTTAAATAAATATAAATCAACTTAAATCTACTTAAATTAATTGTCTGTGTAGAATATAATCCGGAAATATGGTATACTGATAAATACAGCAAACACAATAAATACAGTTGATCAGGAGTTTGAAAATATGTCATATGTATACTTTGCAAGACACGGACAGACCGTGTGGAACGTTGAAAACAAAATCTGCGGAGCGACTGATATCGGACTTACAGAGCTCGGTCATCAGCAGGCAGAGGAGCTTGGAAGAAAGATTCTTTCCGAAGGAATTAAGATAGACAGGATTCTGTATTCACCCCTTGTACGTGCAGCTGAGACAGCACGCCATATTTCAGAAATTACCGGTATACCTATGGAGTGTGAACCGCTGCTTAAGGAGCAGTGCTTCGGAAAGTATGAGGGCACACCGAGAGACGGAGAGGAATTTGCTCACGCAAAGACGAATTTTATAAACAGCTATGACGGCGGAGAATCAATGCTGAGGCTTGCCCAGAGAATCTACAATCTCCTCGACAGGATTAAGAACGATGAACGCACATACTTACTCGTTGCACACAACGGCATTTCAAGAGTGATACAGTCGTATTTCTTCGACATGACAAATGAGGAGTATGCGTCATTCGGCGTTAAAAACTGCGCTGTTCTGAAGTACGAATTTAAACGCTAATCCATTGAAACGACATATTCATTTTTTATATAATTAAAAATAATTAACACTATCATCAAAAATGGCTGCAGTGTTAAAATATTTTAATTCTATCAGGCGGTTTACATACTGAACAGTACAAAAACAGCACCTTAAAGATACGTATCATATTACGTAACTCTGAGGTGCTGTTTTTGCATTATTCAATAATTTCCGGCATGTATTCAATCATGTAAAGTGGTATATTAATCAGCCATTCTTCTCTTCTGTAACTTGTCATAGAAGTTCTGACCGATATTTCAGGTGAGTATTTATCTCTGTAGGTTTTCAGACTTTTAGCCTGTAAATTGGTTTCTGCTTTTACTTCTACAGGTACTGTTTTTTCTCCGTTATCCACAACAAAGTCAATTTCACATGAGCCACGGTCATTTGTATAATAGTAAATATTAATTTTCTGGCTGCACACAAGCTGCTGGAGAACATACTGTTCCGTAAGAGCACCTTTAAATTCCGTAAATGCGGCGTTTCCGTCAATAAGTGTTCTGGCCTTAAGTCCTGTCATACATCCCAGCAGACCGGTATCAAGAATAAAAAGTTTAAATGCCTTCATGTCTTCGTAGGCCTTAAGCGGAAGTCCCGGGAAATTTACTCTTGAAACTTTGTGTATTAATCCGCAGTCTGTAAGCCACATAATTGCTTTTTCATAATCCTTAGCCCTTGCTCCATCGCGTACAAGACCATAAATAAATTTTTTGTTTTCCTTAGCAAGCTGTGAAGGTATGCTGTTCCAGATCATTCTGATTTTAGGTACGATATCTGACGGGGCATGTTTTGAAAAATCCTGTTCATATGCATTAAGAATTCTTTTCTGGATATTTCTGACTTCATTAAAATCACCTGTCTGAACATAACACAAAACAGCTTCAGGCATTCCGCCGGTGAAATAATAATGTTTCAGTGAATCTGAAAAAACACTGTCAAAAGAAGTAATCATTTCATAATTATTACCGGAAAGAAGTTCAGCATATCGTTCTTTTCCTGAAGCTGAAAGAAACTCACTGAATGACAGCGGATACAATTTAAGAAAATCAACCTTTCCGACAGGGAATGATGTTCCGTTATGAAGTGCAATACCAAGCAGTGAACCGGCGCAGACTATGTGATATTCAGGTGCATTTTCATAAAAATACTTAAGCGAGGACAACGCTCTGGGTACTTCCTGTATTTCGTCAAATATAATCAGTGTACTGCAGGCATCTATCTTTTGTCCAGAATAAAGTTCGAGTCCGGATATAAGCCTGCTTACATCGGAATCCTGATTGAACAGATTTTCCAGACGACTGTCAGAGTCGAAATTTATATATACAGTATCAGTAAAATACAGCTTTCCAAATTCTTTCATCAGCCATGTTTTTCCGACTTGTCTTGCTCCTTCAATAATCAAAGGCTTACGGTTTTTTTTATCTTTCCATTTCAGCATTTCATCCATAGCAAATCGTTTCATATAAATAACCTCATAAATTCAAAATTACAGTGAACGTCAGATCCGTTTTGATGTTCACTATAATTATACTCTGTTTTTACAAAAACTGCAACGACTTTTTGCGATAGATAACAAAAACTGCAATGACTTTTTGCGATAGACAACAAAAACTGCGATGACTTTCTGCGACTGCAAACTTTTACACGCATCAGGATAAACCGCAGATGTAAAATTCTTTTCCCAATCTTTACACATGTTTACAAATAATTAACTGGATATCGGTTTCAGATTTTACATACGGACTCTATACTTATGATGTCTAAAGGAAACACTGATTAAATCACGTCTTCAACCTGACGCATATTCTGCTTGCATGCCAGACTTAATCAGTGCTTCCTTAAAACATTTTTTTAATCGAAAGGAAGATAAATCTATGAACACAAATCTGAAAAAACATTATATCAGCGGGGACATAAAGCATGAATGAAAAAGTGAAGATAGTATTCGGACTGCTTGGCGGACTTGCAATGTTCCTTTTCGGAATGAACAGTATGAGTGACGCTCTCCAGAAGGCGGCCGGAGAAAAAATGAAATGGATTCTCGGCAAACTTACTCAGAATGCACTTACCGGTGCTCTTGCGGGCGCACTTGTTACCGCAGTTCTGCAGAGCAGCTCGGCGACTACAGTAATGGTTATAGGCTTTGTAAGTGCCGGACTTATGGAGCTGCCTCAGGCTATATCAGTCATTTTTGGGGCGAATATCGGTACCACTATGACGGCACAGCTTATGGCTTTTAAAATCAGCAACTATATCTATCCGATTATTTTTATCGGATTCATCCTGTTTTTCGTGTTTAAGAGCGAAAAACTGAAAAATATCGGTATGGTAATATTCTCGTTCGGAATACTGTTTGAAGGTATTGAAATAATGGGCGGAGTAATGAAACCGCTGGCTTCAAGTCCTGTATTTACCAATCTTATGGCAAGAGTTTCAGATACACCGGTTCTCGGAGTTGTTCTTGGCGCAGTAATGACACTTGTTGTTCAGTCAAGCTCTGCTACGATAGCGGTACTTCAGAACTTTGCATCCCAGCCGGCTGCAGATGATATAACCAGAAGTGTTATGGGACTCAGCGGTGCAATACCGATACTTCTCGGTGACAATATCGGTACAACTATAACTGCTCTTCTTGCGTCAATCGGACAGTCAAAAAATGCTAAAAGAACTGCAGTTGCACACAGTGTTTTCAATATAACAGGAAGCATACTGTTCCTTTTCCTGATACCTGTTCTTGCAAAATTTGTTCAGTTCATCTCTCCCCGCGGAAATGAAACAGATGTAATTTCAAGACAGATTGCAAATGCACATACAACATTTAATATAACATGTACCTTTATATGGATTTTCTTTATTCCTCTTATGGTCAGAATTGTGTGCTTTCTTGTCAGAGGTGATGACAGAAAAACCAGTGATTCTCAGGTAAAATACCTTGATGAAAGGCTTATTCCGCAGCCGGCAGCTGCAATGTATCTCGTTTCTGAAGAGATAAAGAGAATGTATCATATCGGATTCGGTCTGCTCGAAATGATTGAGAGAATATTTACGGATATGAACTCTCAGGATGAGAAGAATGCCGCTGTGGACTACGCCACAGTAAAGCATCTTCATGAGAAGATAGCATCGTATATAACCAGGATGTTCTCCAGCGGAAACCTTACTGAAGAACAGGCCGAACAGACTGCCGGTCTCCTGTTCGTAACAAACAATATCAGCCGTATAACCGAGAGATGTCAGGACATATACTTCAAATATACCAGAATGCGGGAAAACGGCTCTGAGTTATCGGAAAAAGCAGTGGAAGATCTCTGCGGCTGTTTTGATATAGTTAAAATGCTGTATGAAAATGCTCTGTCCGCCGTGGAAAACGCGGATTGTAAAAAGGCAGAGTCTGTATTCAGAGGCAGAACAAAAATGAGGAAAAATTCAAAAAAGGCGAGCAAGGCGCATCTTGCCAGAGTAAAGAAAAAACAGTGCAGTGCAGAACTTACATCAGATTTTTCAGAGATTCTGCACAGTATTGACCGTATGGCTGACAACTGTGCCGGAATTGCTGAGGAGGCAATGGACAGTGTGACATTTGTTACCCTTGATGAAAGCAGCAGAAATACAAATTACGTTTTTCAGGTTCCGGCTGAAGAAATACAGTGAAAACAGGAGAGGTAAAAATTATGTCGAAGAATTTATATATCAACAGAGAACTTTCATGGCTGAAGTTTAATGAAAGAGTACTTGAAGAAGCTGAAAAGGAAAGCAATCCGTTATGCGAAAGGCTTTCGTTTATTTCTATTTATCAGAGCAATCTTGATGAGTTCTTTATGGTAAGAGTGGGCTCGCTTATTGATCAGGAAGCAACAGATGACAGCATAACTGAAAACAAAACCGGAATGACTCCTTCAGAGCAGATCAGAGCCGTTCTTGAAGAGGTTAAGAAGCTTAATCTCCGCAGAGACAAAGTATATTCTGAAATAATGGAGAAAATTGAAAAAGAAGGCATACATATACTTTCATACAAGGAGATGTGCCGTGAAGAACAGGAAACGGCGGAGGAATATTTTAATACTCATGTAATTCCGTTCCTTTCACCTGTTATCCTTGGAAAAAGACATCCGTTTCCTTTCCTGAGAAACAGGGAAATATACGCAGCAGCAATTCTTATGAAGAAAAACGGAAAATCATGTGTGGGAATCGTTCAGTGCGGAGGTGCTGTTCTTCCGCGTCTGGTTGTGGTCAGTGAGAAAAAGTACATCCTTCTGGAAGAACTGGTGCTGCATTTTATCCAGAAGCTTTTTAGTGACTATGATGTAACTGAAAAATCACTTATCCGGGTTACAAGAAATGCGGATATTGACGCTGATGCTCTTTATGACGAGGATATTGACTACCGTACGTTTATGGAGAAGATTATAAAACAGAGAAAGAAGCTTGCGCCTGTACGACTCGAGTTTTCAAGAAAGCTTAACGACAGCATAGTGAAAAAACTGTGCAAAAACCTGGATATGAGCCGGGAATATGTTTTTGTAAATCAGTCTGTTCTTGATTTTTCATTCCTGTTTCAGATTCAGGATGAACTCAGACAGAAGCATGAACTTTTCTATCCGAAACGTATTCCTCAGAAGTCAGTTCAGTTTGATGACAGAAGACCTGTACTTGAACAGGTAAAAGATGAGGACAGGCTGCTTTCATATCCGTATGACAGTATCAGGCCTTTTCTTCGTATGCTACGTGAAGCTGCAAATGACAGGGATGTTGTTTCCATCCGTATAACTCTTTACAGAGTAGCAAGAAACAGTGAGATAGTTTCAAGTCTTATCGAAGCTGCTGAAAACGGCAAGGAAGTATTTGTGCTTGTTGAACTTAAGGCGAGATTTGATGAGGAAAACAACATCGAGTGGTCGAGAAGACTCGAGGAAGCCGGATGTATAGTGGTTTACGGTATCAGCAGACTTAAGGTTCACTCAAAACTCTGTCTCATTACAAGAAAATCAGGAGACGGATACGAGTATTTTACACAGATAGGAACAGGAAACTACAATGAGAAAACATCGAGAGTTTACACGGATTATTCTCTTTTTACAAACAATTCAGCCATAGGCTGTGATGCACTTGATGTGTTTAACTCACTTGCAAGGAGCGAAACCGTGTCTGAAACCAGAGAGCTTCTGGTTGCTCCGAACTGTCTGCAGAACAGAATTATTGATATGATAAAGGAACAGATTGCGCTTGCTGAAAGCGGAAAAGAGGGCTATATAGCGTTCAAACTTAACTCCCTTACTGACAAGGCCGTTATAGATGAACTTATCAGGGCGTCAAAGGCGGGAGTGAAAATTGATATGGTTATCAGAGGAATCTGCTGCCTTCGTCCGGGTGTAAAGGACCACACTGAAAATATCAGAATAATCAGCATCGTAGGAAGATATCTCGAGCATTCAAGAGTTTACATTTTCGGCAGTGGTGAGAGTGCAAAAATCTACATATCATCAGCAGACCTTATGACCAGAAATACTCTCAGAAGAGTCGAGGTCGCAGTTCCTGTACACAGTGAAAAAATAAGAGAGCAGATACTGTATATGTTTAACACCATGCTGAAGGATAACGTTCAGGCCCGGATTCTTGAAAGCAGCGGTATGTATACAGCTGTAAAAACGGATGCGGAACCTGTAAATTCCCAGGAGCATTCTTTTGACATGGCATATATAAAAGCAGAGGAAAAAGAAAAGGCAGAACTGCAGTAATTATGATATGCTACTCTCTTGATAAAATTATGTGTCAGATTAATTCCAGAAGTGACGCAAAGGAACGTCTTATTATTTCATCTGCGGAAGAGGCTGACTTTGCTCTGGAAAATGCAGATATAGAATGCGAATACGAGCATGACATGGAAAGCATATGCTTTAACAAGGTGGAAATTCAGAATGACTGTCTCAGCGGAACGCTGTATATTCCTGATGAGGAAAATCCGGTGAATATCAGCTGCAGGATGTTTTTCTTTATCAACAGAAACAATTTTATTATTCTGGAGAACGGATCGGCTGCACGGCAGATTACTGAAAAAATAATAAACCAGCGGTATAACGCTCCAATGAATCTTCAGAGATTCATCTGTCTTTTCTTTTCAAATATAATGGCAAGCAGTTCAGTAAAGCTTACCGGATATGAGAAGAGAATAATGGAGCTGGAAGAGCTTATATTCAGAGGAGAAGACACTGAGTTTCTGACTGAAATATTCAGTATCAAAAAAGAACTTCTGATTTTCCGGAGTTATTATGATGAACTGTGTGATATCGGAAGGGAACTTGAGCAGGATGAAATAGGAATTTTTGAAAAGAAACAGAGAAAGTATTTCGGCGCTGTATATGACAAGGCGGACAGACTGATGAACAAGTCGTCAAATCTTCTTGAATACACACAGCAGATAAGGGATATATACCTGTCACAGATTAACTCAAGACAAAATAAGAATATGGAAGTACTCACTGTTATTTCTACGATTTTTTTCCCGCTGACGCTGATTACAAGCTGGTACGGAATGAATTTTGAGGGGATGCCGGAGCTTAAACACGGATATCCGTTTATAATAGGTCTTAGTGCATCCGTGCTTATTGCATGTATAGTATTTTTT
>JAZUIH010000057.1:0-26712 GCA_045642145.1 Oscillospiraceae bacterium
CTGCTGTTCTTCACTCAGCTTCAGATCGCCAATGAGGAAAAGTGATAAGTGAACGCAAAGTTGATTTTTGCGTTCACTGTAAATCTATTCGCCTGCGGAAACCTGAAGTTCAGAAGCATCCCTTGTAATATTTTTCATCCACTTAAACTTCAGATAGTGATGTATAACAAGAGGCATCTTTCCTGCCTCATCCATACTCATAATAAAATACACCCACAGCGGACTGAGTCTGAAAACAAACGCTGCAAGGGCCATAAGCGGAACAGCCACGCCCCACATATAGCATGTGTCCATTATCATACCGTACCTTGTGTCTCCGCCTCCTCTGAAGCAGCCGCATATCAGGCAGGTATTGACACCTTCTCCCACAAGACGCCAGGTTGTCATAATCATTATCCATCCAAGATATGAAAGAGCAGTTTCTGACAGCTTGTCTGCATAGAAGCTTATCATAAAAGGACGGATAAGCAGTATTACTGCACAGCCTATAAGACTGACTGCAACAGTTATTCTTATCATCCTGCCGCCGTAAATCTTTGCGTGCTCTGTATTGTTCCTTCCGAGCTCTGTACTGATAATGATTGTTGTGGCATTGGCAAATCCGCGGCATGCTACTGCACCGATATTTACAACCATAACTGCAACCGCATTTGCTGCAACCATATCATCACCGATATGACCGAGAATGGCTGCAAATGCAGATGATGCAAGTCCCCAGACAACATCATTTGCAACAGCCGGAAGTCCTATTTTCAGGAAGTCACGGAGGAGCACTCCTGACTTCGTAAAGAGATGTTTTATCCTGAACTTTATTCCGTTTCCTGCTGCGGAATAAACAAGGCACATTATTACCTCGACCATTCGTGCAATAACCGTACCGAGGGCAACACCCGCAACTCCGAGGGCCGGAAGTCCGAAAAGTCCGAAAATAAACACGGCATTCATCACGACATTTACCACAAGTGATACAACATAGGTAACGGACGGAAAAACAACCTTTCCAACACTTCTCAGGGCACTTACATAAACCTGTGAGAAGCCCATAAATATAAATGAGAATGATATAATCCTCAGGTAGCTGATTCCGAGAAGAATTGTTTCCTCGCTTTCGGTAAACACTGACATAACAAGCCGCGGAAAAAAGAACGATACCGCAAAGAAAACAAGCGAAATAAGAATTGTAAGCCTCTCGGCAAGTCCGAGTATACGCTCAACCGTTTCCCTGTCCCCCTTGCCCCAGTACTGTGCACTTAGCACCGATGTACCGGCTGTCAGTCCGAAATAGAAACAGAAAAGTACGAAGGTGTACCCGTTTGCAAGTGACGAGGCTGACATGGCAGCCTGACTGACATAGCCGAGCATCACAGTGTCTGCAGACCCGACAAGCGTGCTTATCAGATTCTGCAGCATAATCGGCATCGCAAATCTTGCTGCATATAAC
This sequence comes from Oscillospiraceae bacterium, assembly GCA_045642145.1. Taxonomy (GTDB): domain Bacteria; phylum Bacillota; class Clostridia; order Oscillospirales; family Ruminococcaceae; genus HUN007. The sequence continues at coordinate 1,442 of JAZUIH010000057.1, forward strand.
AGAAAATCCTTTCTGCTTCTTGGTTTTATATTATTCATTTACTGCACCACGAACTTATTCATAAAACGGACGGAGAACTTCGCTGTTTGTTCCGTAGAAAATATCATCCCTGCCGGCAAGTGTACTGCATATTTCCTCCATAAGCTCCCAGTTGCCGTCACCCTCAAACTCATAGCTGTGTCCCCAGATATACAGCATCTGAGGCTCATCATCGTCAGATAACTTAAGTTCAGCAAATCTTCGGGCACATTCCATGAGGCTTTCATCCCTGTGATGGAATGAAGCCTTAAGTCTGAGCAGATCTGACGGAACTGCAGGGCCGTCAGTTACAAGAGTGGTTCTTGAGTACTTAATACCGCACTCCTTTACTATTGAGACAATTCTGTCATCGAATGTTCCGTAAGGATATGCCATACCCTCTATCTTACAGTCAAACATGCGCTCAAGATTAGCCTTGTCCATAAGGATCTCGTTTCTGACCGTCTCGTCATCGAACTTCGTGAGGTCAGGATGAGTAAGGGTGTGAACTGCAATCTCATGACCGCTGTAGAGCTCCCTGAGACCGAAGCTGTTCAGTCTTGCCACCTCAGTATCCCTGTAAACAAATCTGTGCGCCCCGGTCATAATACCGCTGTTGATATTAAATGTACACTTCATTCCGTACCTGTTCAGTATTTCAACGAGCTTTCTGTCAAATACTATGCCGTCGTCATAGCTGAAGGTTACGGCTTTTTTTCTGCCATTCCACATTTTTTTATACCTCCTGAATTTATTGTAAACGCAGTAAACAGTCTGCGCTTTACTGACTGAAAAAAGAGAGCGGAAGGCAATTTTTTTGCATTCCACTCTTTATATTATCATATCATCATTGTTCAAGTCAATAAAAAAAGTGCGGTGTTTCAGGAAAGCGGTATGTACAGTGTGACTGAAAAACCGTTTCCGTCTGAAGAACATATCAGCTCTCCGCCCATTTTACCCATGAGTTCTGAGGCAATATACAGTCCAAGGCCGCTGCCTTCCTTTCCGGTACTGTTGCTTCTTCCTCTGTAGAATTTATTGGTAACATATATTATTTCGTCATCCGGAACTCCCGGCCCGTGGTCGCTTATACACAGCTCAATGAATCTCCCGTTTATTCTCGCGGAAACATCTACTGCTGTACCGGCATATTTGTATGAGTTTGAAAATATATTTCCGATAACCTGCATAAGACGGTTTCTGTCCGTTAAAACAATGCATTCAGGAATCGTATACTCTGTAACCAGATTTCTTGTGTCGCCTGCCTTAATCAGTTCACGGATTACCTCAGAGTTTTCATCCTGCACACTGACGTTCATCTCGCCAAGGTCATCAAGTGCTGATGCAAGCATATCCGAAATAAGCACATCTATCTGCTCAGCCTTCTGACTGATGTTTTCAACCTTTTCACAGACGTACCTGTCATCTGTTTTTACGCTGAGAAGCTCACACAGAAGCCTGATGCCTGTTACAGGCGTTTTAAGATCGTGGCTGAGTGATGCAATAAGCTCCTTTTCCCTGATTTTCAGATCGTTCTCCGCCTTCTGTGACTTCTTCAGTTCCTCTCTCATGATATCAAAGCTTACTGTAAAGTCTCCGAATATGTTGTTTCTGTCCATCATCAGAGGTTCATCAAGTCTGCCCTGTGAGATAAGGCCTGCATAATCCTTCAGCTTTCTGAATGGTCTCAGAATCTTGAATTCCGCGTACAGACCAAATGCAGCAGCTGTACATATCATAAGAACTGCCATGACCGACTGTACTGCTACTACGCTGTACCGTGCCTTCTGAAGTGATACTGCACCTTCATCAGGGATTATAACTGTACCGAAGCTCCTGTTTCCTCTCTGCACCGGGAAACATTTGAACCCTTTCAGTGCAGCTCTGTAAACCGAATCAATCTTCCCGGCCATCTGAGGATTATTCGTAAAAACTACATCATTATCATTGTTCAGAACGAGAACATCCATGCCGAAGTCGGTTTCCTTCAGTATATCAGGACTGTACCAGTTTTCCTGAACAGTCATAATGATATCATTAAGCTTTTCCTCATCAGCTGACGCAAACTTCACTGAAAAAATCAGAAACGCTGAAAGGGCTGTCTCAGCTGCCATTACGAGTGCTGTCAGAAACAGCAGTTTTCTGTATTTTTTCATAACTGCTGTTCTTCCGTTCCGTCAATAATATATCCTACTCCCCATACCGTCCTGATAATTTCAGGTTCATCAGGAGTTTGTCCAAGCTTCTCACGCAAATGTCTGATGTGAACTGCCAGGGTGCCCTCCCCGGTAAACTCATCCTCCCAGACATTTTTCAGAAACTCGTCCTTGGTGACAACCCTTCCGCGGTTTTCAAGAAGATACAGAAGCATTCTGAATTCCATGGCCTTAAGAACTACATCCCTGCCGTTTACTATCAGCTTTCTGACAGCGGTATCAAGATATCTCTCGCCGGAAATCCTGATTTTACCCTGGATTTTTTTCGGACTACTGTCTTCAGACAGTGCTGATTTTCTGACTGCCTCGGCAGCCTTTTCATATCTTGTAAGAATCGCCTTCACCTTTGCAAGCAGGATATTCAGAGTAAACGGCTTTTTGATATAGTCATCGCCGCCTATATTAAGTGCCGTCAGCACGTCATCATCACTGGTTCTCGCACTTATGAACAGAATCGGCATATCATACTCCCTGCGTATAAGCTTGCAGAGTTCAAATCCGGATTTGTCCCCGAGGTTAATATCAAGCAGAACCAGAGATACTGTGTTGTCCTTCAGGAACTCAGTCGTTTCCTCAAAGCTGCAGACAAAAGCAGTCTTAATATCAAAAATATTAAAGTACTCCGCTGTTGTTTCAGCAATAGTCCTGTCGTCATCTATAATAAGACATCTGTAATCCATGCATTCCTCCGAAAATACATTAAAAGCATATTTTCCGGTGCGTTTAATGTAATATAGCTGAAGTCAGAGTTTTTCCGGCTTCCACTGTATATTATATCATCTGACAGATTCAAAGTCAAAAATCATCATGAAATACCGACTGATGCTCCGTCTTCACCTAAAAACACGATAAATCCTTCATCCGGCATAGGCACACTGTTTCCGTAGTTCTTCATATAGCTTGAATAAAGTACATTTCCAAACTTGTCATATACGTATACTGCAGCTTTTTCAGGAATATCAAAGGTAAGTGTTGTTCCGGAAAGTCCGCTTAGTCTGTACCAGGATGCTGTTCCGCTTCTGAGCTCTGCCTTTTCAGTTTCCGGACTGAATACAGGAACTGCATCCTCTGAAACAAATCTCATACCGCTGTCTGCAAGGCAGAGTATCTCAGCTCCGTTTTCAGTGACAAATTTTACGTCTGAAAGGTCACGTCCCGATGATCCCGGTATCTGCATATCTGCTTTTGCACAGTCCGCACTGACTATACGGCGGTATCCGAAATATCCGGCAGCACCTGTGATTTTTTCAGTACGGTAAACCGGGTTTTCCATATAGTAAACGTTTGAATACTTTCCGCTGCAGAAAAGATATTTCTTTCCTTCCCTTTCCTCCCAGGCTTTCATAACATCACTGCTTACCTGATTTTCTCCTGCCCTCTGCAGCAGATATCCGCTGCTTCTTTCAATACCTGTTTCAGTGTTTCCCGATTCAGAAACACTGCATATATAGTCTTTTCCGTCGCGCTTTCTGAAATTCAGAATCACAGTATCCTTTTTTTTCTTTATCACACCTTCAGAATTAATTTCTCCGGATACAAAGCAGTCGTCATCAGTATAAAAATACTTCTGTACATTCTTTCTTCCTGAATCAAGCTGCTCAGTCTGCATGTATTTCATATCAGGAAACGATACCCGGAAAACACCTGAGCCGGAAATATATATATCCTCGTACTGCCTGTACTTCTCAGGAACAGAATCCTTAAGTTCCTTTATTTCGGATTTACTGTGCTCTGTTTTAATACCTTTTTCCTCAAGAGCAATGTCAAGAAGCGCTTCCGCCATAAGTTTGTCAAGGCTGCTGCTTCCGCCTGATGACAGTACTGCAATACTGATTTTCTGATCAGGGGCTGTCAGAAGCTCTGCGTGCTGTGTCAGTATGTCACCGCCCTTGCTGAGAACTGTGACGTTGTTTTTACTGTAATCCGGGTCACTGACACTGTCCCAGCCCAGGCCGAAACCATCCTCGTATTCATCTCCGGCATTTGTCTGCTCCATCATTTTCTTTGTTTCATCTGAAAGAAGCACATCGTTCCCTCTGAAAAATGCAGTTCCGAATCTGCACAGTTCACTGGCTGTGGAGAGAATTCCTCCTGATCCGACTGCCATACAGTACTCAGGGAATACTTCCTTTCTGCCTGAATATACAGAAACCTGATCCTCATCTCTCATTCTGTTCCACGGGGTGCCTGTTTTTTCAAAATTCATAGGTCTGCTGATATGATTCCCGATATATTCAGTAAAGGTTTCTCCGGAAACACGCTCCACTATCAGTTCAAGAAGTGTAAATCCGTCATTGCAGTATGAACTGTATTCTCCCGGATCAGCCTTCAGACGCTGACCGCTCAGTTCCTTCAGAAACCCGTCATGAACCTTTATGTCTGCATCATCAATAAGCAAAAAATCTGCTGAAGTTGTTCCCATAAGCCCTGAGGAGTGGTTCATAAGCATTCTTACTGTTATATCCTTATAGCGCGGATCTTCCATTCTGAATTCCGGCAGATATGCTGTAACTTTTTCTTCTGTATTTAACTTTCCCTGTTCACAAAGCTGCAGTGCAGCAGCTGTCACGTACATTTTACTTACTGATCCGACTGATGACAGCATTTCTTTTTCTGTATCGCTGTTCATCATTTTTTCTTCTGTAACATCATTTTTAGCCGCCATTGCATTTACGCCGAATGCAGCCGCTGCCATGACAACAGCAGATACAAGTGACAGCACTCTTATATATTTTTTCATAAACAAATACCTCCGGTTATTCTGAAACCAGTTCACATACTGTTATTTTTCTGATTCTGCGCGCACCGGCCAGTGCACATACGAAACAGAACATGATAATCACAGCATCAAGGATAATCACTGCCGGAATATCAACAGGAACAGAACCGATATACGAAGTTATTAATCCTCTTACCACCATGCTGACAAGTGTTCCGGTAACTACTCCGAAAATAACTGACGGCATGATTTCCGATGCAAGCTGAATCATAAGCTCGCGTGATGTATAACCCATGCTTTTCATGATACCAAAGTTTCTGTAATTTTTCCTTACGCCGGATCTCATAATAATCATAAGAACTATCATGTCAGTTACCGCTGCCAGAATCATAAACACAACTGTTGCAGCACTTACAGCAGTTGTAAGACCTGAGGTCTGCATCTCAACTACACTGCTTATGTCGATAACGGATGATACAGCAAAGCCGCTGCTTGTACCTGTTATCATTTTACCGTCTGATATAACTGCATATTCCACATGTGACGCACCGTAAGCACCAAGAATCTCAGAGATTTTTTTGTCTGCACGGGCTCTTATTCTGTCTTCATATGTGCCGTTCTGAGCATTATCGTAATCAGAATCTGAAATTCCCCTTCCGAAGTTTCTCAGTATTGTATCCTTTACAGCAGAGGCATCCGCACCTTCATCAAGATATACTTCAACCGCGCCCTGTCTGTACGACGGATCCATTCTCTTCATTCCGGCCTCAGTAATATACAGATTCTGGCCCCCGTTACCCATAGAGGAAACAATGCCGCAGACGATATAGTTTCTCTTAATCCTGTTGTATTCCAGCGCTATAGTGTCACCCACATTTACTTTTTCAGCATTTCCTGCAATAGTTGTAATCATTACCTCATTGTCATGTTCAGGAAGTCTGCCTTTTTCCGGACTGATGTTTTCTGTAAGGTCAAAACTGCTGTACACCTGCGGAAGCAGATGCATATCATCAAACGCCCTGACCTGAGTGTTTATGCTTGCAGAAGCAATAGTTTTACGCACGCCGCCGAGTTCAGCAATCTCACAGGCAACGGCTTCCGCATCAGCACAGCTGTTAAGCTCAAGATGAAATGAACTCACTTCTATTCCAAGTACGCTGCGAATAACATTAAGACTGTTTCCGAAGAAACCGTTAATCATAAAGCATAACACCACTGCGGCAGTGGAAACCAGTATGCAGAAAACAGAACCGGCACTCTGTCTGATATTTCCGAAAAACCCTCTGAGAGCAAGTCTCAGGTGAACGCTGTGCCTGGTATTTTTTACAGGAAGAATATCAGCAGAAAAATGATTGTTTCCTATACCTCTTCTCATAGCTGTTACCGGAGGATATTTTCTGACCATTACTGCTCTTGAATATGATATAATGCCGGCAGCTGCAAATATCGCTGCTGCACATACGGCAAACGGAACACAATAAAGACCTGCAGTACTGTGATGACCTGACAGCATCTTTCCAAGCATCAGAAGAATATCTGAAAGCAGTATTCCGCCGCCGGTTCCGGCTGCAATTCCCGCAAGGGCGATAATCAGATATTCAGAAACATATGAAAATGAAATCTCTCTCCATCTGTATCCGAGCGCTTCAAGAACACCGATTGATACTATCTGCTTTTCTATATCGCTGCGGATTCTGTATCTTATCATTACTGCAACTGCAACAATAATTACAACTGACATTATAAGCATTATTGTCAGAATAGTCTTTACTGTCTGTCCGTTCAGCAGTTTAAGAGTATAGTAGTCCATAAACGACCAGAAATTCATTGTGTCAAAATTGTATTCATTTTCGCAGGCATCGATGAATTCGTACATAAGATCTGTTCCGTCATCCTGCAGCGCAGCATCAAAGACAATAACCCTGTATTCTGTCAGTACACTGTTCATAAGAGCATAGTCCGGATCAGAAACAACCAGCTTCATTCCGATTGAAGGATCGCTGAATATTCCGGATTCGTAGAAACCGGCTACAGTATAAGAATACTTTTTATTACCTATAACAACATCGAAGCTGCGGTTTATCCTGCAGCCAAGAACGTCCTTCGCAGTGAACGGCAGATAAACCGGATGATCAAGGGCACTGATTTCCTCATCTGAAAGAGTGGTCTCCACATTGAACTTTTCAAGTTTTTCTTCGTTTTCAATGTCTGTAAAATACAAAGTCAGAGATAATTCCTGTCCGGCAGAGTTTAAAAATTTTGTATCAAGTCCCCCGGACATATTCAGGGTATCGTATCTTTTTATTTTATCGTTATCCCCGAACCATTCCATAATTCTGTCATCAAAATCCGATTCAAAAAGTATCAGATTATTTTCATAGCATCCCGTTTTTTCCATCGCGTCATAGAAAAGGTTCTCTATACCGTGCATTGCAGAAAACGATCCGCCTATAAGAGCTGTACATACAGCGATAAGAAGCGCAAGCGAAACTGATTCACCGATATGCTTCCTGAGATTTTTCAGGGCGAGCCTCAAAACCTTATACATAATACATCACCATCCCATGCTCTCAAGAAAATCCTGAAGTTTTACTCTTCGTGATTTCATATCATCTTCGCCGTAAACAGGCATGCTGTATTCTCCCTTTACAGAACCGTCACCGAGGAAAATAACTCTGTTTCCTCTCATTGCAGTCTTTATGTCATGTGTTACCATTACTATGCTCTGTCCGCCTGCGCTGAGCTCAGTAAAAATATCGAGTACATCCTGTCCGGATGCGGAGTTAAGGCTGCCGGTCGGTTCATCCGCAAACAGTATCTTCGGACTGTTTATAACTGCTCTGATTATACCGACTCTCTGTGCCTCACCGCCTGAAAGCTGATTAGGATACTTGTTCCATATTTCCTTTCCGATACCGACCTTAAGAAGCATATCCTCTGCTTTTTTTACAAGAGCCGGTGAATTTTTCTGAGCCACGAGTGCTCCCGTCATTACATTATCGAAAACTGTCATATTCTCAAGCAGAAAAATATTCTGAAATACAAACCCGCAGTTGTTTCTTCTGAACACTGCAAGCTGGTCGTTGGTATAATCGGAAATATCTGTGTTTCCGAAATAAACCTTTCCGAGTGAAGGCTTGTCCATTCCGGAAAGTGAATAGAGAAGTGTGGACTTTCCTGAACCTGATGCACCCATTATTACCGTAAAATCATTTTCCTTAATATCGATATCAAGGTTTTTAATTACATGCTGCTGCAGACCGTCGTTTGAAAACGACTTGCAGAGTTTTTCTGTACGAAGTATGGTTTCACTCATTTTTTTGTCCTCCTGTGTTATGAAATCAATGATTTTCTCTGTATATCATTATAACCCTTCCGGAGAGATAAATCTTTATTTAAAGGCTATTAATTTCTTAACAGATTCTTAACTGATTATTTAGAAAACACTGTGTTTCCTTAATAATCCACTGAAACCGGACTGTGCATGACAAGTGACAAATGTAATTTACAAATGTAATATCAGAAAGTTACATTATGCTACATCAAAATGACACATGACACATTGTGGATGATTAATAAAGCTGATATAATATAACCATACCAGGGAACACAAAACCTGAGAAACACAAAAAACAACAATTATTTAAAAAAGGGAGAAAATACTATGAAAACAAATTTTAAGAGAACATTAACAGCAGTGGCAGCAGCAGCAGTATGTGCAGCAACAATGTGCAGCACTTTTTCAGCAAGTGCAGCAGAAATCAGATTAAGCAGCTTACGCGATGTATCATCCAGAAAAATCGAATCTGTCGGTCGTATGACACCGGATGCCAATCCGGATGATTTTCCTGTAACAATTCTTCCGTATATAAAAGCAGCCCGCAGAGTAAACCTCGGAAGCAAAGTAAATTTACTCGACGGAGTTACAGCAAAAAATCTGACATTCGGCAAACAGATTGAGGGTCATCTTGTTCCGCATATTATCATAACATCAGGCGGCGTAGTAATTGTTATCTGGACAAATCCACCGGTAAACCCTTACGCAGGCAAATTTGAATCAGTATTCAGAAAATCTGAACTTGTCATCAGAAACGATATGAGCGCACTTTCCAAAATCGATTCAGTAGCCGGCGCACTTGACATCGGAAGCGTTAAAGAAATCGACAATATCAGAACATTTGCCGGCAGAATCGGTGCAGCATCAATTACAAACTTAAGATAATCTGAACGAACTCAATATATCCCGAATATTCATTAAAAAAAGCTTCTGCCTGTTTGCGCCGGAAGCTTTTTTGTAATCAATTATTATGTAATTTTCATAAACGAACATAATTATACACAAAACTGAACCGAATTATTTGTAAAGTTTATATCGGCCTGACAACTGCGAAAACCGCGTTGTTGAAACTATAAGAAATTCTGCTTTTACAGGAGAAACCGGAGACGGCAAGATATGCTGCTATGACATTAAGCACGTTGTTCGTATCCGTACCGGAGAAACCGGTCCTGATGCTATCCGTCCGAGTGACTGACAGTTCGTACATAAAAGCACCTCCGGGATGTATTCTGTATACATTCCGGAGGTGCTTTTTCTTTTCCGATTTAACTTATCAGAATGCCGCTCTGAATATTGCTATGATATCATCCTTTGTAAGAGGTGCAAACGAACCCTTGCAGCCGTCACATGCCTTCTGAGCCATTACCTCAAAATTCTTTTCGTCAGTGATACCTACTGCTCTGAGGTTTGCAGGAAGTCCCATTGTCTCAAAGAAAAACTTCTTAAGAGCATCGATACCTGCATGTGCAAGCTTCCAGTCGTCTGTATCGTTCAGTCCGAAAACATTTCTTGCAAAGTCAGTGAAATTGCTGAGATTGTCCTCGCAGAGGATGTGCTCCATCCATGCCGGAGTGAGAATAGCAAGACCTTCACCGTGAGTTATGTCATAGAATGCGCTGAGCTCATGTTCCATAGGATGAACGCACCATGCCGGCTGGCTTCCTGCACCGACATTTCCGTTGATTGCATGTGTACCTGCCCACATAAGGTTTGCACGTGCATCATAATCCTCAGGGTTTTTAAGAGCTGCCGGTCCGTTTTTAATCATTGTTCTGAGCAGGCCCTCAGCCATGAACTTCTGACAGTCCGCATTTTCCTTTGTAAAATAGTTTTCCATAGTATGGCTCATCATATCCGCTGTTCCGGCAGCAGTCTGCTTTGCTGATACAGAATATGTGTACTCAGGATCAAGAATCGACATAGTCGGAACCATATACTGTGAACCTGTTCCCCATTTTTCATTTTTTGAGAGGTCAGAGATAACAGCAAACCTGTCCATTTCCGTACCTGTAGCAGAGAGTGTAAGAACGTCAAATACAGGAAGAGCACCCTTTATCTTTGATGAATCAGTCACGAGGTCCCACGCGTCGCCGTCATAAACAGCACCGGCTGCAATAACCTTTGCACAGTCAATGGCACTTCCGCCGCCGATAGCAAGAACCATGTCGATATTTTCTGCCTTGCATACATCAACGCCTTTTCTGACTGTCTCGATTCTCGGATTTGGTTCAACACCGCTTACTTCATAAACAGAGATACCTGCATTTTTAAGAATTTCCATTGCAGTATCATATATGCCGTTTCTCTTTATTGAACCGCCGCCGTATACGAGCAGAGTTTTCTTACCGTAATTCTTCATCTCGTCCAGATATGAGATAGCGCCCTTTCCGAAATGGATAACTGTAGGGATACAGAGATTAAAATTGTACATCGTTTCTCCTCCTGATTACTTTATATAATAAACATAGTTTTCTTTTCTCGGATGTGCTTCACCGACAGGTCCGTCCGCATAGCCTAATGCGCAGTGTCCGATTCCTTCGTAGTTACCTTCTATTCCGAGATCACTGAGAATCTTCTTACCGGTTTCAGATTCAAACTCTTCCTTTGCTCTGTGAATCCAGATGCTCGATACACCAAGGCTTTCAGCAGCATTCATAAGGTTGCCCATTACAAGTGAACCGTCATACATGTATGTCGGAATGTCTTTGTTTGCAAGAACGATGAGAATTACAGGTGCTCCGTAAAAAGGATCAGTGTTTACTCCCATAATCTCAGCATTTGCCTTTGAAATACTGTCTCTGAGTTCCCTGTTTGTAACTGCAATAATAACAGGACTCTGTTTTCCCATACCTGTTGCAGCATATGTACCAGCTCTGACAATAGCCTGCAGATCCTCTTCCGGAACCATTTTTTCCGTATTGAAGTTTCTGCAGCTTCTTCTGCTTTCGAGCACCTTTAATGTTTCGTTCATTATCAATACCTCCGAATAAAAAAACTACCCCGCTTCAGTTACGGCTTTATCTGTTTCAGTCAGTATACCGTCTTCACTGAAAAAATAAACTTCTCCTTCAATTTCAAACTGTCCGACGGCAGGAGTGCCGTCTTTCAGGAAGTAAAATACATTTTCGTCGATTGAATACCAGCCATTGGAAAGAACTCCGTCATCGTCAAAGTGATATATCTGGCCTTCAATCTCCTGAAATCCGGTAACATGTTTTCCGTCCCTGAAATAAAACGCTTCTCCGTCAATGCTGTTCCATCCTTCCGGAAAAGGGACTGAGCGGGAAAAACCGGATCTGTTCAGAATCCTTACTCCGTTTAAAATATCATCAGTGTAACGCACCGAATCAAGATTTATAAAAAATGCAATTGCGTATGCAGCTACAAATCCCGTACCGACAAATGCGGCAATCATAAATTTAGGTTTATTCATTATTTCATCCCTTAATACCAGTCATAATAGTAGTCATCATAGTAATAACCGTAATCATATTCATCATACTCAGGTTCAGGACCTGTGCGGTATTTTTCCTTAACAAGCTCAGCAGGAACCTTTACCTGAAGCTCCGCACCAACAGTGTAAAGAGAAACCAGAATACTGTCAGTGTCCGAAGATGTGAGAACAAGACTCGCTGACTTTACTGTATTCATATTAATCTTTACATTATCCGGATATTCAGCGGCATCAGCCCATCCGTCCTCAAAAAAGTCTTTGCAGATGTTGATTTCATCAAGTGTTTCCGGGTCATATACAACATAGTTACCGCTTGAAACAGCATCAACACCCCATACGTTCAGGCCGTATCTGTAGTACATTTCATCAGGAATATACATAGTTTCCCTTGCCGGATGAGCATTTGACGGTTTTCCGCACTCATGCTCAGAACGGATAAAAAGGTAATATCCTCTTTTGCACATCTCGTCTATGTCTTCATTGAGCTTATCAGTAGTATCGTCATCACAGTACTCTGACGGAAGCACTTCAAGCCAGTCATATGACTTACCGCACTCATCACAGGTTCTGTATGTGCTGAAATCAGGAAAATCATCATAGTTTACGGTTTTCTCTGTCACTGTAACCTCGGTAACGGTAGTTTCGGGAACAGTCGTTTCCTCCACGGCAGCAGTAACTGCTGAGGTTTCCGGTACAGTGGTCTCTTCCAGTACGGTTTCAGTTGTCTCTTCTGTCAGAGCTTCAGTTACTTCCGAAACCATAGCAACAGTCTCCGCTGTGTTTTCAGCTGCAGGATTTGCTCCGCACGCTGTAACAGCAGCTGTTATAATCAATGCTGTTATAAAAACAGAAATTTTGTTTTTCATTTATTATCCTTCTTTTATACACGATTTTTCTTTCTTGCTTTTTTATTTTCATACATACGGGTATCTGCTGTATGAATACATGCCGGAACGTTCATTCCGTGTCTGCAGAACTCATAGCCGGCACTGACTGAAAACTCATAGCTGCGGCCGGATGTACGGTTGCACTCTTCAAGGCTTTCATATACACGTGCAAGATAGCTGTCGGCTGTTTCCGCACTTTCTGAAGGAATAAGCGCAATAAACTCGTCACCACCGGTTCTGGCTACAAGTGTTCCTTCCGGTTTGCATGCGGAAAGAATATGAGCTGTAGTGCTTATTGCAAAGTCACCCTCAAGGTGTCCGAAATTGTCGTTGATATATTTCAGTCCGTCCATATCAAGACTCATAATACAGAAACTTCCGCCTGTTGTCTGAACCATATCACTGAGCTTGGTAATCTGTCTCTCCATGCTTCTTCTGTTTGGAAGTCCGGTGAGTTCGTCTACATAGGACTGCTCTCTTACAGTCTGGTTTTCATTCAGCATGCGTATACGGTCAAACGAATTTCCAAGTGAAAATACAAGTGTCTTCACCAGGTGGTTAAACCTCGACATATCTTCATTCTGAATAACAATGTATCCGTAACAGTACTCCTTGCAGTGAAGCGACATGATATACATAGGAAGGTTCCTGATTCTGTACCCTTCAGGAAGTATCTCTCTCCTTTCAAATACAACATCCGGCCTTACTATCTCTTCACATGAAACAACAGCGCTGAGTCTCATTTTTTCAGTAAAATTAAGCTTTCCTTCAACGTCATAGTCATACTCGGTTTTTCTGTCACAGAGGCACAGGAACAAAGTACCGTAGTCATCAGGATTTCCGAAGGTTTTGTTTGTGAGCTTAACTCTCAGAGCATAAACAAGGTCATCAACGGAATCTGCATTTTCAAACTCGAGCCCGAGATACGGACTGAAGTTAAGTGCTGAAAGATACAGTTCCTTTTCGTTATAAAGCTTCTGAAAATACTTGTAGTCAATTTCCTTAAGGCATCCGCAGCTGTTTCTGTACTTGTGCTGCAGCGGCAGAATTACCTCTCTGTTCTGTTCCCTGCCCTCCCAGACATTCATAAAAATCTCCACTGTCTGACGGGATATGCTCTCTGTGGAAGCACATATACTCGTTATCGGAGGTATATGGAACTTTACCTCTTCAATATCATCAAGTCCGGAAACAGCAATGTCTCCCGGAACATCATAGCCTCTTTTTACAAATGCGTTGCATACGGAAATAGCCATATAGTCATTGGCACATACTACCGCCTGCGGGAACTCCTCGTTGCGGCTGATAAACCAGTCAGCGGCCTCGTCTCCCTTTTCACGCCAGTAGTCACCGTAAAAAATCATTCCCTCGGTGACCTCAAGACCGTTCTTTTCCATAGTGTCCTTATACGCCTTAAGACGTCTCCGCGCACACTCAAGTTCAAGACGTCCCGCCATAAAACAGATACGTGTAAACCCGTGATGGAAAATAAAATGTTCAGTCATCTCGGTTATTGCGTTGTAATCATCCGGTATTATGCTGTAAAACCTGTCGTCCCTTACTCTTATCGAAACAACAGGACAGTCAGCCTTTTCATAAACATAGTCAGAAACTTCCTGATCCATACCAGGTATTGCGTATGAATCCGGAAAAATGATTACACCGTCGCAGTCACTTAAATCAGGCAGAGTGATAATCTTCTTTTCAAGACTGCTGTATGAAGCATTGGCACCCGAAGTATCAAAATTAACAAAGAAATATATCTGAATATCCTGTGCCAGACAGTATGTTGTAAGATACTGCGAAATCTCTGTCTGAAAGTCTACATTTAATTCCCCTATGAAACAGTAAACCTTTTTCACCGAATCATCCCCCCTTAAATATCATCCGGTTATGATGAACGTCACAATTATTTAACGCTCACTGAAATATCATCTAAAGTGTTTTTTTACCATAAGCAGCATACCTGCAGCGGAAACAAGCATAAGTCCGGCACCGACAGCCGTAGCTAACAAATGTGATTTTCCGGTTTTTTCTATGGAATCTCCAAGTACGGTCATACCGACAAGTCTGCCCGAATCATCACGGGCACTGAGCATGATAGCACCGTCAGAAATATTTTCGACTGAAAACTTATATCCGAAGGCATCACCTACGCCAAGCATACCGGATATAATACCAACCTGTTCAGAAGGATCCATTTCCTTGACAAGCTGATTTTTTTCCTCGTTTGTCATCAGGTCAAGATATTCCTTTTTGTCCTCCGAAGGAAGCTGGGTTATATAATCCTTCTTTTCGTGGGCATCCATATCTGTGAATTCCTCCGGTGTAACCGGTTCCGGAGCAGCGTCACCGGATTCGCCGCCTTCCCCGCCGATTGCACTGTCACGGTCAGCGTAATAGGAAGCAAGCATCCCGATAGCTTTGTCACACTGTTCTGATGTATAGGTGCCGCCTGCACCCATGTTTATATAGTACTGAACCTGTTCCTCAGGCATTCCGACAGCGCGCGCATAGGCAATTACATCATCCACCGTCGTTGCTGACACGGCAGCGTACGGAACTGATGCCACACACAGCGCAGCTGCAAATGCTGCGGTTACAGATTTTATATTCAATTTTTTCATGATTTTTCCTCCGCCTTCACAGGCTTTTTTCTGACCGTTCTGAACACTGACACACCTGTAAGAACAGCTCCGGCTGCAAGAAGTACTGCACCTGAAACAAGAACTGACCTGACACATGATGTCATTATGTCTGTGAAAAGTGTAAATACAGTAAAGTCCTTGACTGAGAACTTCATTACTGTATCACTGAGAACAACATACAGAGAAGGTACCGTCAGTATGAGTCCAGAGGCAAACGCTGATGCTCCAGTCCAGTACAGAGGACTGCGTAAAAGAACAAGAAGAACGATAAGAACCGCGTCAGCTGCGAGAAGTCCGTATGCAGCTGCTGAAATATATTCTGCAGCTCTGTGAATCAGCGGCCACAGTGATGTTTTCGAAACAACCCCGAAACGGCATACATCTATATATGAACCTGTTGTCATATTTGCATTCTGAACGGCAGACTCAAGACGCTGAGCGTAAACCTCGTCCTTTATTACGTGATTTTCAGCCGAATATTTTTCAAAGTAATCTGTAATGTTTTCAGTAAGCTGACCGAATCCGGTATGAAGCTCCGGAGCAGATACTTCCTTAATATCGGAATAGTAAGCTGAAATCAGATAATTCATCTCGTCTTTAATATCCTCAGGAGATACAGATGATTTGTAAACATCAGCAGGTATTGACGTAACAGCGGACATCTCATCATATTTTTTCATAAGGTCAAGATAAACATTTTCGTATGTTCCTGTTGCCGAAAGTCTGCTCTTAATGCAGTCTTCAGATTTTAGGAAAGGAAATACAGTCCATACAGCCACTGTCAGTACAGATGAGAAAATCAGCATTACGGATACGAGAATACTTAGCAGGGTCAGTGCCTTTCCTGTGTTTTTCATTAGTCTGACACCTCCGGTGAAGTATAGAATTCACGCTTTACAAGGTCACAGACCGCTGCAAATCTTCCGTTGTCTTCTCCCGGAAGACTTTTTACACATGTATAGAGCGTGAGGATATCATCCTCTGTCATTCTGATATATTTTTTATCGTCCGGTCTGAACTCAGCAGTTGTGCGTACCTTGTATGTAAACCTTCCGTAATCCGTATAGAGAACGACTTCGTCGCCTTCCTTTATTTCATCAAGATTACTGAAAAATGAATTTACATGGGCACTTATTACTGTATTGCCCTCAGCACCTATAAGGGCTGATGAAGGTGAATTTACCGCACCGTGTTCAAGAAGCTCGGAACCAAGACCCCAGTAAACCGGAACAAAAATTGACAGTGATTTACACTCGAGTACAGCGTACTGGCTTCCGTACTCAGCAAGTATTACCCTGCCCTCAGAACTGACGCTTCCGCTGTAATCAGTATCAATATCTGTCTCTACAATATTAAGCCCGGCGATACCGCTGCTCTGAGGTATTGTCTTGTTGTCATCCATAAAGGCAATATTGTAGTAACCCTTTATTTTATCGGCCGGACCTGTCATAGCAAGAACAATGACAGCACTGCAGAACACCGTCAGCAGAAACGGCATGGCTATCTGCACTGCAGCCGGAATATTTTTTCTGTTGTTTTCTTTTTTCATTTTGTTTCCTTTAATATTTTATTACGTTTACTATTATTATACTACAAATGTGAATTGAAATCAATGCAAAATATGTGCTGTTTTACTTTCTGAAATTCACTGCAGTGAAACATATGTTTCAGTATACAGTAAGAGTACATATATCAGAATCATGCGGGAGAACTGCTGCATCTGATTTTTTTATATGATGGCCGAGAAAATCAAGTATATTCCCTGTGAACTCAGTAAAAAACAGCTCCGGATTCAGTGAACCGGTCTGGAACTTGGATGTGTTGTGAAACTTCAGATCTGTAAATCCGGCATTTGTCATATTTTTAAAAAGAAGAAGATAAGCAGGTGCCTCCTTGTTTATCAGCGCACGTGTAACCGCATTGTATGTATTTCTGCAGCATATCTGCAGAAACGGCTTCTTCATTATCATCTCGTCATAGTTACCGTAAAGAGCTCCGTCAATATTAATGCCGCATGAAAATTTTTCACTGTGCTGACAGAGATAATACGCAGCTGCACCGCCGAGAGAGTGACCTGCAGCCACAGTTCCCGGTGTAAAGTCAGTCCATTCAGCATATACGTCGCGAAGATTTTTTCTTACAGCCTTCATATCGCGTGCCCATTTCTGCAGAACAGAGTCTATATCAGGATGAAATCTCTTCTGATACGCACAGAAGTCTGAAAGAAGCTCCTCTGCAGTTCCCTTCTTGCCCATCATTCTGAGCCGGGCTGTGGTAGTCAGAGCCATCCCCTTCGGATAAATACTGCTTATAAGCTGTCTGTCAGGCAGATCTGATGTACGGTCACCGTACTCATTCACGGCCATTTCGCCGGGATGTCCGACAGAAGCTATTATATATCCGTGTGAGGCAAGCTCGATGCAGAGATAGGTACATGCCTCGATATGGCTTAACAGACCGCAGCTGAATATTACAAGAGGGAACTTCTTCCCCGCTGCATGCGGAAGATTCTCATAGAACTCAGCTCCGTAATCTGAGTTGCTGATAACTGTACCCCTCGAATTTTTAATCAGAGTACGATACTTCAGCGGAGACAGGACAGGTGCTTTCTTTTTCATCCCGGAGAGAATATTCTCACCCGGATAATACATCCTGACCTCAATTTTGCGGAGAACAGTTTTATCATCTGTACCATGTGAATAAGGTACAGTAAAGCATTCGGTTCCTACAGGATAAATACCTGTGGAATGTGATGGAATCATATTTGCCGGCACCTTTCGGAATCATATTTGCTGCTATGCACTAAAGTAATGCTTTTACAATACAAGAATATCCGGCAAGGCCGGATATTCAGACAACGTTACGTTTATACTTTTTTTGCTTAATCAAGCGAAGAAATTACTTTGGACAGGAACTGTCTGAGTGTAGCAAGGTCTGTAAGCGCAACTCTGCCGTCATGGTCAACGTCGCTGTACTTCATACGGCTTTCCTCTATCTTCGCATCGCCGATAAGGTAAAGAGACATAATGCTCAGGTCAGTTAAGTCAGTTGTACCGTCACCGTTTACATCACCCATAACCCTGCTTCCCGGAATTACAGGAGAATTCGGACCCGTCTCAGACGGATATGTCGGTTCCGGTTCTGTTACTGAAGGCTCAGTTACTGACGGTTCTGTCACAGCCGGTTCTGTTACTGAAGGCTCTGAAACTACAGGCCTTTCAGGTGCAGTCATACCGTCTGTTATCGCAAAGAACGCCGGCTTTGCCTTATAGTTTTCATCAAAGAGAAGCGGTTTCCTCTCAGCTCTCCAGCTTGCATCGTCTGTAATACCCCAGAGTACAACTGCTGAGATGCTGTCCCTGTGTGCGAGTATTGAATCCCATATTCCCTTGTAGTACTTAGCCTGTGTTTCAAAGTCAGGAGACTGTTCATTACAGGTTACATCAAGCTCTGTAATCTGGATATCCACACCAAGAGCTGCATAAACATCAAGAGCCTTGTTATAAACATTTACT
Organism: Oscillospiraceae bacterium; assembly: GCA_045642145.1. GTDB lineage: Bacteria > Bacillota > Clostridia > Oscillospirales > Ruminococcaceae > HUN007. The sequence goes on from JAZUIH010000057.1 coordinate 20,236, forward strand.
GTAGGGAAAGCTTCCTCAATTCTTGTTCTTACATCGAGGTGAGACTGAAGTCCGACACCGTCAAGGATTCCCTTTTTCTTAAACTCGCCTGCCATTGAAGCGATAGCATTCATCTTGTCAGGCATGTATTCGTTGTAGTCATTATAGTAAAGCTTACATCCCTCAGGAGCATACTGCCTTGCGAATGTAAAGGCAGATTCTATAAATGAATTGTCACCGAACACCTTAACCCATGCAGACTTTGCTGAACCGCCGCTGCCCTGTTCACCAGGGTCGCGAGGTGTTCCTGCTTCTGTCCATGCTTCATTGACAACGTCACATGCATAGAAATTAATATCAGGATAAAGCTTTGTAAGTGTTTCAAAGTATGCTTTTATATAGTTCTCCATTCTAAGGAGCATCTTTTCAGGTGAAACCCATTTTCCGTCGTCCTCATATCCTTCCCTGAAGAACCAGTCAGGAGTCTGGCTGTGCCATACAAGTGTATGGATACGTACAGGAATTTTGTTCTTTGAGCAGTAGTTAAGGAAAGGCTTTGCTGCTGAAAATGAAATCTGAGGAACTGTGTCATCATCGTTTTCCTTAACATACGCAAGGCAGGCTTCGTGATTAAGCACTGAGTCAGGCTTCATTTCGTTTCCGGCTGTGAGACTTCCTGCAAAATGCTTCTGAACAAGTGCCATAGTGGACTTTGAACTCAGGTCGGAAGGTGTTATGGCTGTTCCTACCTTAAAGTTATCGGCATATGCGTCACAGAGAGAAATGATATCCTCCTCTATCGGCTTGACAGGAACCTCTGCTACTGAAAAATCATCAATATACATGTCATCCTGTCCGCCTTCGAAGTATACGAAAACATTTGACATCTCCTCAGTAAAGCTTACCTTTACGTTCTTTACAGACATCCAGCCGCTTCCGCTGAGATTCTGTACAAGGTTTGAGTAATGTGTTCCGCCGTCCGGATCATCGTACTGGAAGCTGAGTGTAGCCCCTGTATAATATTTTCCCTTGACAGAAGCGCTGATGTAATACTCTGTATACGGCTTGCATACAGTATCGAGTCTGAAAGCCGGTCCGTTCCAGTCATTTGTTCTGCCGCTTGCCATAAGTGAGTGTGAGCCGCTCACAGCATCCTCTTCTGTAATCGAAAGCTTTGTGGTATCTTCTCCGCCTCTGTTGCTGAAGCCTTCAAAGTTTCCGTCCTCAAAATCGAATGAGTAAAGAACCTTCGCTCCCGAATCTTCTGCCTTAACAGGTGAACCGCTGCCTGCTGCAATGCTTCCTGATGCAAGTAAAACTGCTGTAACCGCTGCAGTTACCTGCCTGCTGCTGATTTTTTTCATAGTTTACTGACCTCCGTTTTTGATTTGAAATCGTTCATTTTTTTGTCCGGCACTGACCGCATTTACTTCACACTGCTTAATCAGAGCCTTTTAAGCCTCTTAAATATGTATTTCGTTCTGAATTATACAAATTCATTATATAATAAATAAACGGATTTTTCAATAGAAAAACAAAGAAGTCTGAAGAAAATATATGCAGATACTGCTGTATTTCTTCAGACTTGAATTGTTTCATATTATGCTGACTGTACTGAAAAGACACAGTCAGTTACTGTTTATGATATATCAGCCCTTTGTCGGAATATAAGGAACTATTGATCCTGCGAACTGTGAGATAGGCATTGTCTGGAGCCAGATGCGTCCAGGGCCTGTTACCTTTGTATTAAAGAGACCTTCACCGCCGAAGAGGGCATTGCCGATTCCCTTAACCTGTTCAATGCTGATGCTGCATGTTGCATCCATAGCTGCAAGATATCCTGTATCAACAAGCATTGACTGGCCTTCCTCAAGTGTATACTGTACAACGCTGCCGTCAATCTCGACGAACAGCTTTCCGTTGCCTGTGAACTTCTGAAGAATGAAGCCCTCACCGCCGAAGAGACCAGCGCCAAGCTTTTTCTGGAAAAATGTTTCAAAGTTTACTGTTGGTTCAGAAGCAAGGAAAGAACCCTTCTGACCGACAACCGGTGTGGACGGTGTAATGTCAAATTCAAGAATATTGCCCGGCTTGCTTGCACCGAATGCAATCATACCGCTGCCGCCCTGTGCTGTATAAGTGTTATGGAAAATTGATTCACCTGAAAGCGCTCTTGAAACGAGCTTGCCGAGTCCGCTTTCTGTTGATGTTTCCATGTGCATGTTTTCTGACATCCAGACCATCGCACCCTTCTGGCAGATAACTGATTCCCCCGCAGCCAGGCTGCATGTTAATACAGGAAACGGAGCTCCCTTGATTTCATTTGTCATAATAAAATACCCCCTGTTAAAAAATACAGAATCACTGCAAATATATCGTGTGATTCTGTTTCCATATTAAACGGCAAATTTTTTTGTCGTTTAATATATTATAATACATTTTATACAAGAATACAATAGCCTTGTTATAATTTTTTAAAATCATCTTTTCATCGGCGTAAAATATACTTCATATTAACGTCATCCTCATCTGATGTATATATGCCGTACATACTGTTTTTTCTCCTGATCCGGCCAGTTTCGTTTTAAGCGTCTCAGTTATTTTATCATAAATCTTTTTCCGTGATACAGTTTCTTCGGTAAAGAATCCTGAACCTTCAAGTGTCCGTATATAATTATTTTTTCCTGCCGGAACGTATTCATAATTCCAGTCATCATAATACATATCATACGCATAATCAGGAGCAAGACAATTAATGCGATATTTAACAAATCAAAAGCCTTGACAAACAATTAATGATTGTATATAATTTAATTGTACACAATACATTACGCAGAAAGGAGCATTTATGGAAGAATTAAATATTACAGAGTACATCTCAAACGGAGTCGAAAATATAATAAAAAACGCACTGAAGGCCACACTGAAAAATCCGGAAGAAAGCCTTTTCCTTGCTAAGTTTGCAGTTTCCTCAAAGATTGCTGCAGCAAAGCGCTCAGCAGCTTCTGAAAAAGGCGAAAACATCCCTGCATTTCTTATAGCAAGTATTACGAGCAGCTGTAACCTTCACTGTGCAGGCTGCTACTCACGTGCAAATCACGCATGCTCTGATACTGAGCCGGTATGCCAGCTTGGAACTGAAGACTGGAAACGTATTTTTTCAGAGGCTTCGGAGCTTGGTATAAGCTTCATTATCCTTGCCGGTGGTGAGCCTATGGTAAGACGTGATGTTATCGAAGCAGCCGGAAAGTACGAAAACATACTTTTCCCGGTATTCACCAACGGGACACTGACTGACGAAAAATATATTTCACTTTTCAGAAAATCAAGAAATCTTCTCCCTGTAATCAGCATAGAAGGACACAGGGAAAAAACTGATCAGAGACGCGGTGCAGGTGTTTATGACAGGATAACAGCTTCAATGGACGAAATGAAGAAAAGCGGAATACTTTTCGGAGCTTCTGTTACTGTCACAACAGAAAATGCAGAAGAAGCAGTCTCAAGTGAATTTATTGAAAATCTTGCTGACAAGGGATGCAAGGCTGTATTTTTCGTTGAATATGTTCCTGCCGACGGAACAAGTGTTCACCTTGCTCCTGACGACAGCCTCAGGGATAAATTCGGGAAAAAACTCAGTGAAGCAAGGCAAAAGTATCCGGACATGATTTTCATATCATTCCCTGGTGATGAAAAGGCGTCAGGCGGATGTCTGGCGGCCGGACGCGGATTTTTCCATATAAACTCGCACGGCGGTGCAGAGCCGTGTCCTTTTTCACCGTATTCTGATGTAAACGTGAAGGACACATCTCTCAGAGAAGCACTTAAGTCGGAACTCTTCAGAAAGCTGCAGATGAACGGAACGCTCAGTGAGGACCATGCAGGCGGCTGTGTTCTGTTCAGCAAAAAAGAAGAAGTCGAATCATATCTTAAAAAATGCTGAAAACAAATGATAGTCAGAAAAGGAGTAAATTGCAATGACCGAAACCGAAGCAGTATACGCACGTCACTCAGTGCGTTCATATCAGGACAAAAAAATTGACAGCGAATCCGTAAAAAAGCTTAAGGAGCTTATAGACGAATGCAATTCCGAAGGAAATCTTCACCTTCAGTTTGCAGAAGATGCCGGAAACACATTTAACCGTATACTCAACAGACTCATGGGCCTCGGCAGCGCACCGAGTGTTATTGCGTGTATCGGCCCTGATGACGATACACTTGACGAACGCATCGGCTACTACGGTGAAAAAATAGTTCTGTTTGCACAGACTCTCGGACTCAACACCTGCTGGGCAGGTACATTTAATCCTAAAAACGTTCCGGCCGAATGCGGAAACGGTGAACGCCTGGCTATAGTTATCGCAATTGGCTACGGCACAACCCAGGGTAACAAACGCAAATCAAAGTCTGCTGACCAGGTTGTCAGAGGCGGCATCGCAGGTAAGCCTGACTGGTTTGTAAAGGGTACGGAATACGCTCTCCTCGCCCCTACCGCTGTTAATCAGCAGAAGTTCGAAATCATTCAGGGCGAAGGCGACAGCTTCGAAATTACTGACAAAGGCGGTATTCTCAGCAAAATCGACAAGGGTATCGTAAAATATCATTTTGAACTTGCGTTAAAATAACGACAGATAAGCGCAATTATTGAGCAGTTTTTTCATCATTTTATTCTTGACGTGTTTTGACTGGTATGATAAAATATCCGGGTTAGCGCATACTTCTAATAAAAAACATGCAAGGAGACAAAAGATTATGAAAAAGAAATCATTTATTACTGCTGCTCTTGTGTTATCATTAATGAGCCTTACGGCATGCGGTACAGATGAAGAAAAAATTGAACTGGCAGCTGATAACGAAACTTATAACGAAAGTATAACAGAACCTGCTGCTGAAACAGAAGCTGCAACAGAAGCAGCAACTGAAGCTGTTACCGAAAGCACTACAGAAGCAGCTGAGTCAACAGCCGCTGAAACTGTTACCGAGCCGGCTGCAACAGAAGCAGTTTCCGAAACTTCTGCAGAAACAGAAGCTGAAGAATCATCAAAACCTGAACCGGTTCGTTCCGAATCCGGATATAATGAGTTTGTGCTTAAGGAAGGATTAAGCTCAGACTACGCCGATCTTGATAACAGATGCTTTTCCTATGACGGTAAGATATACAGACTGGGAGAAACAACACTCCAGGATATGATAGACGATGGTGTTGTTCCTTTCAGTGAATCTGATCTTAAAAATGCCGGAAACAATGTAAACAGAAACAGAACAACTGACTATTTCAAAGCTGTAGTCAGCGAATTCGACCGCATGCAGTTCCAGTTCAGTAATTTTACAGATGACAGTATCCAGGCTTCTGAATGTGTTCTTAGTTTCGCAAGATGGTACACAATTGATGTTCCTGTTGAATCCTATGATGATGAAAAGAACCAGCGTATTATTGCATCAGCAAATGAAGCCTACGAACACATAGGATTATCATTCCCGTTTGATTTAACCATGGAACAGATGAAGCAGGCAAATCCTGAACCGACAAAAGAATATGAAAACAAACTTGAATACACCAGAGACAGCGAAAAATACTTCGGAAAGAGCGGTTATGCATTCGACTTCAGCGGCAAAACAGGTCAGGTTAACAGCGTTACTATTTCATGGCTTCCATGATGAAAAACAATAACCCGTAAAAACAGGCAGGCAGTCTGAAATTTATAAATTTCAGACTGCCTGCTCATTTTTCATGATTCCGCTTCAGCTTGGTATATACGCCCTTCTCCTCTATTGTCCATCCAGGAAGAAGATAATCCACATTTATCAGCTGTATTCTCTTTTGCTCCGGATCAATCGCAGGATCAGTCAGTATATTCCATTCCTTACTCAGTTCTTCCTGTGTCAGATTATCTACATGACCGATTTCTGTGTAACTCCATGAATTTGATTCATAGAAAAGCGTAATCTGATTGCTCTGATACAGCATTATATCACCGAAATCTGTGGAATACTGTGTATCATTTTTCGGCAGAGAAAACCCAAGTGAGCCGACTTTTTCAAATCCACCGTATTCTCTTGCATCAATCGTAATATCACACTCTGACAGTTTTTCTTTCAAAGCATCAACAGAGCTATTGTTTTCAAGCGTTGCAGAAAGCTTTGCATCATTGATTGTAAGATATAATTTTCTGTTTCAACGCCCCATTCGTCATAGTAATATTTTTCTGCAAGCTCACCGTTTTCATCAACCATTCTGATTATATCTGCATGTGCGTTGTACATGCAGTAGAACATTTCGCCGTTTATCTGTCTGGATATGAAGTTGATGCCCTGTACGTTCCAGATGTAATTTTCTGATGAGTCTGTTTCAAATATTACTATGTCATACTCATAAGTATAATTGGTTTTGATGGTTGTATCAATACCATCTGATTTAACGGACACAAAAACAGGGCGCCTAAAAGAATAATATCACTTCTCAGGCTACCCTGTTATTTGGCTATTCTGAGCAAATGGCAT